>CALLBE010000186.1 GCA_938001985.1 uncultured Verrucomicrobiales bacterium
AGTACTCGTTCGTCCTTCCTTTGTCTTGGGTGGCCGCGCGATGATGATTGTTTATAACGATGCTGAACTGACTCAATACATGAACGAGGCTGTAGAGGTTTCTCCAGAACGCCCTGTGCTGGTTGATAAGTTCTTAGATGGCGCAATTGAAATTGATGTGGACTGTATTTCTGATGGCGAAACTTCAGTTGTGGGTGCAGTCATGCAACACATTGAGGCTGCCGGCATCCACTCAGGTGACTCCGCTTGTGTGATTCCAGCCTTTGGGTTAACAGATGAGATTTCTAATGAAATCATCGCAGCGGCTAAAAACTTAGCTAAAGAGCTTAACGTTAAAGGCCTCATGAACATTCAGTTCGCAGTCAAAGAAGGTCAACTCTATGTAATCGAAGTGAATCCTAGAGCTTCAAGAACCGTTCCTTTTGTATCAAAATCAATTGGCGTTCCTCTTGCGAAGTTGGCTGCTAAGGTTATGGTGGGTCACAAACTAGCTGACCTCGGCTTTACCGATCGAATCATCCCAGACCACTACTGTGTTAAAGAAGCTGTATTCCCATGGCCTAAGTTCCCTGGTATTGATACAGTTCTTTCTCCTGAGATGAAATCAACGGGTGAAGTGATGGGCATGGACAAAGATTTAGGTATTGCTTACGCAAAAGCTCAAATCGCAGCGTTCAACCCACTCCCAACTCAAGGAAAGGTCTTCATTTCCGTGAACGACAGAGACAAACCAGCCGTGGTTCCTATGGCGAAAGAATTAGCCGCTCTTGGCTTCTCTCTCTGCGCTACTGGAGGCACACAAGCCTTGCTCGAAAAAGAAGGCTTAACGGTTGAGCGTCTTTACAAAGTCAACGAGCCAATGAGACCGAATGCGGTGGATGTGATGAAAAATGGTGAATTAGCCTTCATTATCAACACTCCATTTGGCCACCAAGCTCAAGAGGACGAAATCGCCCTTCGTGCGGGAGCAATCTCCAACAAGGTTTCTTACTCAACCAACTTACCAGCAGCAGCGGCTTGTATCCAAGCGATCACGTCTCTACAAAGCAAAGAAGTTGGCGTTAAATCTCTTCAAGAGTACCACCAGTAATGGATACAGAGAATAAGGCTGAATTAGAAATTGAGGAAAACTCCTCAGCCTTCAGCCTTCTCTCTTTAGAGCCTTCCATCGATCTTGATTTGGAGGCTTTAAAATCAAGCTTTCAAGAGGCCTCCCAATGTCACCATCCTGACCAAGGAGGCTCTTTAGATGCTTTTGAAAAAATCAACCAAGCCTACCAAGCCTTAAAGCAAAAACCAACACGTCTCATTGAGATCCTTAAGCACTTTGAGGTAAGTTTTGAAGCCCGAGGCAGCATCTCACCTCAAGTCGAAAACCTCTTCAAAGAAGTGGGTGAACTGATTCAAAAGGCTGAACCAGTTTTAAAACAAAAAGAGCAAACTAGCACCCCCTTGGCCTTAGCGCTCATTGAAAACCAAGTCCTAGAAATCCAACAAGAAATCAGCGCTAAAATTCAAGATCTCAACCAAAAAGAGGCTTTAATCTTTAACGAACTTCTCAAAAATGAGGATGAGATCGACGTGGAATTGATCCAAGAAACAACTCGAAGCCTCTTGTTTATTCAAAAGTGGCGAGCCCAACTCCAATCCTGCTTTGCCCGCTGTTGGTAATCGATCGTTAATACGAAATGCGTGAGGTGTATTAAAAAGCAAAAGATTGCTTTTGAGTTCAAAAACGTTATTATTAGGATAACCAAGGATTAAAAAAATGGCCCTCGCAGTAAAACTTTCTGAAAACCTAGTAAACGAAGCCAAGCGTTTCGGTGAGGTTTACAGTCGTTCAACTCCAAAACAATTAGAGTACTGGATTCGTATTGGTAAGATAGCCGAGGAAAACCCAGACCTCTCCTATCACTTTATTAAAGACATTCTCTTAGCTAAAACTGAAGTCCAAGATAATGAAGTTACGCCGTACTCGTTTGACTAATGGAGGTGCTTCAAACAACGAGTTTTCGAAAAACCGTTAAAAAGCTTCACCCCAATCAAAAAACTGACTTAGACAACGCCATCAAAGCTGTCATGAAGAACCCTTCTATTGGTCAGGCTAAAATAGGAGATCTTAACGGCGTGCTCGTCCTGAAGTTTAAAATGGTGAAGCAACAGGCCTTACTCGCCTATAGCTTTGAAGCCGATAAAATAGTTTTAACCTTACTTGCCTTAGGCTCACATGAGAACTTTTACCGTGATCTAAAGATATCCTGATCTTATAAAAGAACCTCTCGCCATTAAATCGACATTCTCTCAATCATGCCCCTTACATAGAATAGAACTCATTCTTACTTTTATCGTGCAATCGACAGAGAGCTACCCTATTCAGTAGAGTATGAAATTATTAGTGCGTAATTTAAACCGTTCGACCAAAGAAGACGAACTGTTGGCAATTTTCGAAGGTTTTGGCGAGGTTGTTTCCTGCACCTTGGTTATGGATCAAGTCACTGGAGGCTCTAAAGGCTTCGGTTTTGTTGAAATGACTAAAGAGGACGATGCCAAAGCTGCAATCAAAAAGCTTCATAATGAGTTGCTTGATGGTAACAAAATACGAGTTAAAAAAGCTGAGGATAAACAAAACGAAGACGCCTCATCTGAGAATAAAGTCTCAAAAAAGGGGCTTGTTTTTAAAGCCTCTCAGTAAACTTCTCCAAGCAAACATCCAACAAAAGGCCTACAAAGGCTTAGTTGATAGGCTGGATATGCAAGGCCTTCCCCTTTGAATCAACCAAGCGAGTTTCTGCATCAATTTTCCTAGATTTCAAGAGGCACAACCCCGTATTCTCAAATAAACTGGTGATCTCCCCCACCTCTTTGCCATCACCATTATAGATCTGAGAACCTGAAGGAGCTTCATTGGCACGGAAAGACTGGATCTCATTATTGATTCGACCAGACATTTTCATACGGGAAATAATTTCCTGCCCAATATAGCAGCCCTTATTAAAGCTGACGGCAAAATCAATCAGTCCTGTCTCAGCCGGGAAAAGGCCTTTACTGTACTCATTCGTCCAATTAGGCACGCCTTGTTGAATACGATAACTATCAAGAGCAGAGTCGGATTCCACTTCAACACGGGTTGCCTCTCTAGAGATTATATAATCATGGCCCCACTCGCCTTTTAGCTGTCCATAGCGAAGTGTCTTCGAATAAAACTCATGGGTTTGATCTGCTAATACCTCCGTGCTGTGTAAAACATGGAACAGGTCAGTGACATCAAGAAACTCCGCGTCATCAGCAATTAAATAACGGTCTAAGCGCAGTAATAAATCCTCTCTAAGCTCTAGAGGCACATCGATATAATACTTTCCATCAGAGAGCTTATGCACCCAGCAATCCCCCTCAACACGCCCTTTCGAGTTCGTGATAAAGGCAAACAAAGAGCCTTCTTCTTTTAAACTGGTAACGTCATTCGTAATTTGACCATTAAGATACCTCTCGGCATCCTCGCCAACTAAAGAAAACAGCGCTCTATTTAATAAAAATTTCATTTTTGAATGGGCATAAACGGGGTTTCAAATGCTTCTTTAAAAGTGAAGGTTGATGAAAAGTCTGATGGCGAATCGGACTCATCCTTCCCAAACACCCCAACTTCGATCAACTCAAATACAATCACGCCTACGTCTTCACATTCCTTAATCCCCCACTCTCTCAGTACGGAGCTGGACATGGGACCAAATTCTTTGAGCGTATAAGCACGAAAGCCCTCGAGCAGGTCTTGTCCTGACACGTGCTTTCTCACGCCTTTATTCTTACTCGCTTGAATATCTAAGGAATAATCCAGCACTGCTTTAATAAAGAAATAAACCTCTCGATTATACTTCCCTCCATTATTGATTAAATGCTCAACCAACTCCTCGAAGGATTTCCGCTTCATACTCATAAATACTCTAAAACCTTAACTTTCGTACAATTGATTAGCCAGAATATACGCCCTAACTTCTCCAGTCACACGACTTTCATCCACGTTTCCTGATCGAATCTCAGTGGCAGACGTCGTGTTTGATAGTTCACAATAGCTCACCTCATTCAAATTAGCCAATTCATGGCCAGGTCGGTTAAAAACAATGA
>CALLBE010000187.1 GCA_938001985.1 uncultured Verrucomicrobiales bacterium
GTACGGTGAGTCTTACCTAGATAACGCTCTGCCTTTTGATACCATTAACAAAGCTCGTGGTTTTGAACCGCTCAAATCTTCAAAATTCCCAGTTAAGCTATTAGCGGAGAAGAGCGCCGCTCGTATTTCTAAATCCACTGAATTTATATATATTCAAGAAGACTTAGAAATTCAAAAAGAGCTACTCGATGAAAACACCGTAACTCTCAATAAAGCTGAGCGCATCAAAGAAGCTGATAAAGCTGAGAAACGAAGAAATGAACGCAACGCCGCACGTCGAGTCCGTTACCAAAAAATTGAGGAAGATGATAAAAAGCACTACACCTTCCTGCGCACATGGCTTGAGGATTTAGATAAAAAAACACTCCCAATGGCGGATCATGAAAATGATGAAAACTCAAACATGCGCCTCGCAGAAAATAAATTCAAGGACCTTGATGAAACGCCTCATTATCCAAGTGGCCTAGACCCCATCAAGCGTGAAACACTTAATATTGCGTCTGATTTCATCAGCTGGAAAAAAGCTCTACTAGCGCTTCGCAATTAATTGATTTGGATATGGACTCTCTGGTGAGAACACAGTTGGCGGAGGTTAAGGCAAGAATCCAAGAGGCGCAGTCTCGCTCCCCTCATCAACAGACACCAAAGCTACTTGCAGTTTCAAAAACATGGCCCGTTGAGCATATTCAGCACGCCATTGATGCCGGGCACCGAGTCTTTGCTGAAAACAAAGTTCAAGAAGCTGAGTCAAAAATCAAAGCCCTCGCGCACCATGATCTGGAGTGGCACTTCATTGGTCGGTTACAACGTAACAAAGTTCGAAAAGTCATCACCTTATTTGACTGCATTCATAGCTTTGATTCCCTAAAGCTTTTGGAATTCGGCAATCGAGTGGCTGAAGAAGAAGGCAAACGCCCTCAGATTTGTTTGCAAATCAACTTGGCGAATGAAGAACAAAAGGGAGGCTTCAGCCTTGAGTCTTTAACTGAAAACTTAGAGACCATTTTATCATTCAAGCATTTAGAAATCATCGGATTGATGATTATCCCACCAGCCGTTGAGCGTCCTGAAGAAGCTCGCACCTGGTTCTCTCAACTACGAGATCTCCGAACAACTCTGAGCACTCAACATCAGGTTCACTGGCCTGAATTAAGCATGGGAATGAGCCAAGACTATCTCATTGCGATCGAAGAAGGCTCCACCCTCGTTCGTGTTGGAAGCGCCATATTCGGCAGCCGTAAAAAACCTGAATCAGCTGCAAAAAGCTAGCACTCACTATTTTTAAAAAAACAATCGCATGCTAAAGATCAAACAACTCACCATCATTAACAATGAACTCGCTATCGCCTGGGCCGATGGCGAAGAGACTTTTGTTTCTTTAGACAGACTCCGCAAAGCCTGTCCATGTGCTCACTGTCAGGGCGAACCTGATGCTATGGGCAAGGTGATTCGCCCCATCACACGACTTAATTTAGAAAGTTATTTGCTTCGTAAATATGAATTAGTTGGCGGCTACGCCTTCAAACCATCATGGGCTGATGGCCATAATACAGGGCTTTACTCTTACGACCTGCTACGTCAGTTATCTTAAGTCAAAAAAGTCTCATAAAATACTTCTCAATAGCCAGACTTCTAGTAAAAACACTCAACATCATGACGTTACGCCATCTTTTCATTCCCCTCCTCACCTTACTCTCGCTGCTTCAAGCCGAGGATGGGTTTGTTCCGGTCAATTCTGTAGCCGCAACCGTTAATGGGGAAGTTATCACCAAAAGTGAAATCCGCATGGCTGCCCTGCCCATCATTCGCCAACTTTCTGAGCGTTATCCAAAACGAGGTCCTGAGTTCCAACGTCAAACGGAGAAGACTCTCAAGCGTGTCCTCAACGAGATGATTGATAGAGAGCTAATCTTAGATAAATTCAAGGAGCTGGGTGGCGATATTCCTGAGCAAACGATCAAGGAAGAAGTTAAAAACCAGATCGACCAACTCTACGGCGGTGATGAAGTGACCTTCCTCAATGAGCTCAAACGCATTGGCATGAGCCGAAAAAACTTTGAAAAATCTCAACGCGATAAAATCATTGTCGGCTCGCTTAAACAGCAGCGTTACGCAACCGTTGGTGCAATCACCCCGAGCGAAATCCAAAACGAGTTTAACAAAGAAAAAGCCCGTTTTCGTGACACGTCAAAAGACGTTGGTGACTTCTACAAAATCTTCTTACCTCCAGGGAAATCGCAGCAGGAGTTTGATGCCAATTTTGTTAAAGGTCAAAAAATAGTAGAAGCGTTAAAGTCGGGAAAAAGAGACTTCCAGCAAACGGCAAGAGAGCTCTCAACCGATGGCTTAGCTGATAAAGGAGGTGAATGGTTTGGCGTGAAACGTGGCGACCTAAATGAAGAGTTCGCGGCGGTTTTATTCGATTCAAAACCAGGAGACATTCTTGGACCTGTGCCAAGTAACTTTGGATTCTCAATCATCAAAGTTAAAAAACTTCACTTCACCCTTCCAACTAAGATAACGCCTGAAATCAAAAACCATATTGAAAACAAACTTTCAGCTGAGAAACGACTCTTAGCCTATGAAAGCTGGATCAAGCGTTTAAGAAACGACTCTCTCATCAACATCTACGCCTTTAAGGACTGATAAACTAACCCCTCCCCCACTTCATGTCTCTATTTAAAAAAACGTGGTTTAAAATCACAGCCACACTCCTTGCGCTCTTCCTCTTATTAACCGTTGGCGCTTCTTTTTGGATTCAATCATACTTCAACAAGGAGAGGATTGTGTTCTTACTCGAAGAGAACCTCAACGCCAGAGTTTCACTCGAAAGCTACTCGGTTTCTGTCCTTCCTACACAAATAAAAATCAAAGGGCTTCAGCTTGCTAAACGAGACAAGGCCGCAGAGAACCAAACTCCCTTAGCCGACCGTCAGCTTCCACAGCCTCTTATTTTTGGCACCCAATCATTCATTCTGAACGCCGACCTGATGCCTCTCACCCAGGGTGTTTTAGAAATCAATGACATCATCATTCAGAAACCTCAGCTCGATTTAGTGGTCTTTGCCGACGGTACCAATAATTTAGAAAAAATTCTCCAAGCTCCCAATGCTTCGTCGAAAACAGCCGCTCAAAAAAAACCAACCACTTCAGCTTCTTCCGCCTCAAAACCAAGCTCAAGTAACGCAGACAGAACAACATCACAGGCAACGCCAAATGCTAAGGCCGAGCATAAAGCTGAAGCCGAAGCAGGCGCTTCAACTTTTGTCGCAAAACTTGGAAGTCTTCGTTTAAAACAAGCCGAAGTCGATATCTTCCTTAAGGAGCCTAATCTCAAAATTGACTTAGACCCTTTTGACTTAACCTTAAATGAAATCGCCGTTAATCCAGCCCAACTAGAATCCATCAATCAAGCTGAACTCCAACTATCTGGCAAACTGAGCTTGAATAATGAAAGCGCTAAGCAAAGCAACTGGGCCTTTTTAGACTTCAAAGGGCCAGCCACTGTTCAATTATTCAACCCCACTACCGGAGTAATTGATCCTATTGTCCACACCGATATTAAACTCAAGGACACCTCACACCTGAGCTCTGAGTTTCCCATGCTTGCAAAAGCACTCAGCTTCATCAATAAGCAGAAAGTTCTCAACCTCGATCTTCCAGCGATTCCAGACAAGGCGACTTTTTCTCAAAGTAAAACCTTAGCCCTTCAACTGGCCAACAATCAACTGACCATCGAAAAACCCATTGGTCTTATTTATGGAAACTGGGAAGTGTTCCTTCATAAAGCCTCGCAACTGAATCTTGCTAAAAACACGCACCAAATGTCTTTCACCTTCATTGGAGACAAACAAACCAGTCAACGCTGTCGTGAGAAATTACTGCAATGGGCTGGAAAAATTAAATCCTCATCAACTCAACAAACCGTCAAAGATTCCGTGCTTAAAAACTTGTTCAATGAACAAGGCTTACTCTCGCTAACCTTTACCAGCTCAGGCCCTTTAGAAACGCCTAAAATCAACTTAACTACGGAATTACCGTCGTTGAAAAATGAGCTCAAAACCCAAGCAAAAGATTTAATCAAACAGCAGTTAAAGAAAGATAAAGCCAAAGAGCTTTTTAAAAAACTGTTCTAGACCGCCATGGATGCTTTGCGCAGATTATGGATTCGTCTCTTTAGTCAGCATTATACCCCCTCGGCATCTCAACTCTGTGATCACATTGCCGTTGGCAAACTAGGAGAAAAACTAGCTGCAGATCATTTAATATCTCAACACTGCCATATTCTCAAACGTGATTTCAAATCACGAAAAGGCGGGCAAGTAGACTTGGTTGTTCGAGACTCGGAGACCTTGGTTTTTGTCGAGATTAAGACGCGTACTTCGCAGGATTTTCAACGGGCTTTCTACGCCGTGAGTGAAAACCAAAAAAAACGAATTAAACAATCCGCTGGAGAATGGATGAGACAATTAGCGCCTCAGACACCTCCCCTACGGTTTGACATCATCGAAGTCTATCTGGAAGCTCATCAAAAGCCTAAATTTTACTGGTTCAAGGATGCCTTTTAAGAGCTTAGGATCGATTCTTATTTACCTTTTTAATAAAAACACCTTCATTTGATAGCATGTCAAAGTACGCAGGAGAGCAAGTTCTGGTCGTAAAGCGTTCGCTCTTTGAAGAGTTGGGTGCCTTTCAAGGTCATCAAAAGGATAATTCCAACTATTTCGAAACCCTTCTTTTACCTGAAAATAACTTTTTCATGGATAGAGCAGAGGCTGAGGAGGACCCGAGTTTCAAACAACTCATTCCCTACGCTATCTTCAAGTGTGCCGATAAGTTTTTAGTTTATCAACGTGGTAAAAGTGGTGGAGAAAGTCGCCTCCACGCCAAGCTATCCTTAGGTATTGGTGGACACATCAACCCCATTGACACCGAAGATGACTCCATGGGTGAGCAAACTTACTTTAGAGCCTTAGACCGCGAGTTGAATGAAGAGTTACAAATCAATTCGAAGTTCACCATCAATACGCTTGGTTTTGTCAATGATGATGAAACCGAAGTTGGCCGTGTCCATCTCGGTCTTATTCACCTCGTCACGCTCGAAAGCGAAGACGTTGCCTCCAATGAAGAAGGAATCGCCAACTTAGAGTTTGTTTCTCTTGAACAACTCCAAAATCCTGACACCTTTAATCGATTAGAAACGTGGTCACAAATTGCTGTTGACCTTTTAAGTAACTAATAAAACAACCTCATTCATGAAAAACGTGACTCCTGAACAACCACCACAAATGCCGGCCATGAAGCTACCGATGCTTCCTCTTATTATCGTCTTTGGACTTATCTTCTTAGTCTTCTTCTTAGCTCCATGGGTGGTCGTACCCGTGGGCCACGTAGGGGTTAAATCTCTCTTAGGAAAAGTTGATACCAATGAGTTAACGCCAGGCTTCCACTTCAAAATCCCAATTGAAGAAGTTTATAATTACGATACACGTGATCAAAAATTAGACCTTAAAAATGTAAGCGTTCCTTCACAAGATCAGCTCTCTACCACCTTTGATCTGACAGTTATCTGGAAAGTAAACCCAGGTTTAGCCGCAGAGGCTTTGATTGAATCTGGAAGAATTGAAGCGCTAAGAACAACTCAACTTGAGCCATCCATCCGCACACTTCTTCGTGAAGCTGGTAAAGGTGTCGCTAAAGCCGAAGAGTTTTTCCAACCACATATTCAAACTCAAATGCAGACACAAATTTTGAACGATCTTCAATCCTTACAGGAAAAAGGTCTTATTGTTCAAAAAGTTCAAATCCGTAAAATTGAACTTCCACGTCAAGTATCTGAAGGCGTTATTCGTAAGAAAGAACAAGAACAAGCAGCTGAAAGAGAAAAAGCTGAACTTGATCGTTTCAAAACAGCCCAAGAGCAAAAAGTAGCACAGGCTGAAGCTGAATTACAAGCGTCTATCCAACGAGCTAAACAAAGAAAAGCACTTGCTGATGCGAAAGCTTATGAGATCACTTCTGAAGCTAAAGCTCGTGCTGAAGCTATTAAAATCGAAGCTGAAGCATTGGGAAAAAGCCCAGAGTTATTAAAGCTCCGCGCCATTGAAAAATGGAACGGCACGGTTCCTAAAGTCATCATGGGCGAAGGAAGCGCAACACCTCTCATCAACTTAAACGACCTTTCAAAATAAGCTAACCTAGTTACTTCAATAACATGATCGCTCAAAGCATGGTAGACACAGTGGGAAATACACCACTGATTAAACTAAACGGAATCTCAGAAGCACATGGAGCTAAAGCTGAGATATATGTCAAAGGAGAGTTCTTCAACCCTCTTTTCTCGGTAAAAGACCGCATCGGTAAGGCTATGATTGAGGACGCTGAAAAGCGTGGTGCTCTCAAGCCAGGTGGCATCATCATCGAGCCAACCTCTGGTAACACAGGTATTGCTTTAGCATTTGTTGCTAGAGCCAAGGGGTACCGTTGTATCCTAACGATGCCAGAAACCATGTCTGTTGAAAGACGTGTCTTACTTGCCATGATGGGTGCTGAACTAGTCTTAACACCTGGACCTAAGGGAATGGGCGGTGCTATTGCTAAAGCTAAATCTCTCTTAGAAGAGTTTGGTGCTGACGCTTTTGGCCCAAGTCAATTTGACAACCCTGCGAACCCACAAGTTCACCGTGAGACAACAGCAGAGGAAATCTGGGCTGCGACAGACGAAGGTCAATTTGACTACTTCGTTTCGGGCGTGGGTACAGGCGGTACAATTACAGGTTGTGGTGAAGTGTTCAAAGAGCGTAATCCAAACATCAAAATCATCGCGGTTGAACCAAGTGCGTCTCCTGTGATCTCAGGTGGCAAGCCAGGTCCTCACAAGATCCAAGGAATTGGTGCAGGCTTCATCCCAGGCAACTTAAATATTGATATCATTGACGAGGTCATCCAAGTCAGCAATGAAGACGCCTTTGCCACGGCTCAAGAAGTTGCTATGACCGAAGGTATTCCATCTGGTATTTCGTCAGGAGGTTCAATCTGGTCAGCAATTCAGTTGGCTAAGCGCGACGGTATGGAAGGCAAGAAAATCGTTGTGATTGCGGCCTCATCTACTGAGCGTTACCTCTCAACACCTCTCGCTGAAAAAGTCAGAGAAGAAGTGATGAACTTGCCTGTTGCTCAGGTTTAAGATCTCACTCTTTAACACACTCGAATCATTCAAAGTCTCTAAGCGGTTAATTCAAGATCAACACTTGAATTAATCAGTCTTAGAGATTTTTTCTAGGAATTCTTTGTAAGTCAGTGTTTCAAAGGTTCCGTCATGATGTTCAACCAAAGCTGACAAGGATTCCACCCAGTCACCGGAGTTGAAGTAATCAATCCCATTCACCTCCTTACAAGCTGGCGTGTGTAAATGACCGCAAATAATGCCATCAAAACCTTCTTCTTTGGCATGCTTGGTTAAATTCTGCTCATACTTCTCTATGAACTCCGTAGCGCCGTGAAAGCGTGATTTGAAGTCTTTGGCAATTGAGAGATAGCTTTGACCCCGCCACGAGCGGTAATTATTGTATAGGCGGTTAACGTATAAAAGCACCCCGTAGCAGGCACTGCCAATCTGATTTAAAATCTTATCTTGGAGAGCCGTTGAGTCAAACTTATCACCATGAGTCACGAGGTAGCTCTTGCCGTTAATCCCTGTGTGTGTGATCTCCTTCACAATGGATAGTCGATCTAGGTTAAGCGGTAAGAAGCGGCTTAAAATCTCATCATGGTTGCCCCGAATGTAGGTGATGTTAACTTTCTCCTCTTCCAGCTTCCTCAAGAGCACACGAAGAAATCTCGTATCTCTTAAGGTCCATTTGGACCCTCGATTGATCGCCCAGGTGTCAAAGATATCACCATTTAGGTACAGGTTTTCACAATAGATACTGCGGATGAAGTCAGTGACTTCTCTGATTTTTGCATCCTTGGTTCCAACATGAATATCTGAAAGAAAGACGCTGCGGAATGATAAGGGTTTTTTATTCAACCCTCGTGAGAAATTCTTAGAAGGAGACTGCTTAGAAAGCCCCATCAAACTACCTTCAAACACGTCAATGACCTTGCCCCACCCTTTGGCCTCAGCTGTTTTTCTAGCCTTCTCCTTAATTGCGGTGTTATCACTTTGACGCGCGGCTTCGAGGGCCTTGCTGATAAATTCCTCTTCATCCCCTTTTGTCGCAGAAAACCCGTTCTCTCCATTGACAATAAACCTCTCCGTGGCGGCGTAATTATAAGCGACACAAATCAGCCCATTGGCCAAGCCCTCTAGCGTCACATTACCAAAAGTCTCGGTCTCACTCGGGAATAATAGAATATCTGAAGAAGCGTAATGAACGGCTAAATCCTCACCCACCAGCATTCCAGCAAAAATCACGTCTGGATTATCAGCCTCAAGCTCTTCTCTAATCGGACCGTCCCCCACCAGCACTAATTTAGTATTCGGCGATTGCTTAAGAATTGCTCGATACGCGCGTATGGCGAGTGTCAGGTTCTTCTCGGTAGCGACTCTTCCGACCGTAATAAGGACTTTATCATCTTTTCCAACGCCCCATTGAGCGCGCAGTTCGTCGCTGCGTTTTTGAGGGTGGTAGAGCTCCGTATCAACGCCACGATCCATGAGACGAGCGTGTTTAATCCCAAGGTCTAAGAGCATGTCCACAACCTCTTGAGATGGAGCCAGCGTGATGTCAGCCTTGTTATGAAAATTCTTTAGGTAATTGGTGGCCATTGCGTTCAGGCCCTTAAAGTAATATTGCTCTACATACTCCTGAAAATTAGTATGAAACCCCGTCACCACAGGAATTCCCATCACCTTAGCCGTCTCCATCGCTGAGGCGCCTAGCATGGATTCAATAGCTATGTAGATGGCGTCTGGTCGCTTGCGTTTCCAACGGTCCCAGAGCTTGAAGTTTTCTGGAAGACCCAATCTCACTTCTTTATAACCTGGCCAGCCTAATGACGAAGCCTGAGTTTCCCCATTATTCGGACATATCTCACCTGTGCGGATGACATGCACCAAGTGCCCTCGCTCTTGCAACCCTGCACGCAGACGACTGAGCGTCATCGCAACCCCATTCACATCAGGAGGAAAAGTGTCAGTTACAATGTCGAAGCGCATGAATCAATATGGGAATCAATAAGGTTAAAAACCCTGCCCCTCAGTACAGATAACCAAGGTCAGAATCGTTATTAGTCATAAGTTATTTTTTAAAACAACTCAAGACTCTATTCATTCTCAATATGGAAAATAGCCGTTGGGGCTTCCTTGAATATCTTTTCAGCCAAACGGTTGACGTCAGTAACCGAGATGTTCTTATAAAAACTCTCCATGGATCGCGACCAATCGAAGGTGTCTTTTGATAGCAACGAAGTCTTCATCACTGAATAAATCCAGTAGTGGTTTTGTTTTTTATATTCGTTTAAATTCTTTAGTAAGGGCTGAATCACCTTTTCTAAAGCTTCGGAAGAAACCCCGTTTTCGCCTATTTTTTTGCCCAAATCAATGGTCAGTGCTTGAACTTTCGCTAATTGAGCTGGGTCACAAATAATATCACTTCGAATCAAGCCTGGTCTATTGATCTCCTTATTACTGTCTAGGGAAACTCGTGGACTGTAGGTGGCCCCAACTTCTTCTCTAATGATCTCTAACGCTTGATTGCCTAGGATTTTAGTCAGTAAGTTAAGAGTTCTCGTCTCTTCTATATCCAAAGGGCTCACATGAGTGTTCCAGATAACGCTGGAGTGAGCACGGTCGATCTTTGACTCGTAAGTAAAGGATTCTTCAAGCCCCGCTTTAACCACAGGAATTTCAGCTGAAACTGCCAGAGGAACCGGCGCTTTTCGCTTCGGAAGAGTCCCTATGCTGGTGGCGATAATTTCTGGCAAGTCTACCCCTTCTAAATCCCCAGAAATGGAAACCAATAAAGGCGCTTGTTGTAAGATAGGCGTGAGCCATGCTCCGGCTATTTCAGGGGTGAGGTTATCGTACTCATGAGAGTTAAAATAAGGCTTAAACCTAGCATCACCATTGTTGAGTAAGGCTGATATTTTAGATAAAGCACCCGCGGAGGTGCTGTTCAATTTCTTATCCGTATTCTTGTAATTTTTTCGCAAAAGCGCATCAATTTCATTGCGATATGCAGGCTCTTGAATAAGCCCCGACAGCAACTGCAACTGCGTGAGCAAACTTTTAGGAGAAGTGGATGCTTCAATTTGAATGATTCGAGGCCCAGCACTCATTCCGTAGTTAATCTCATGAGCTGCTAAGATTTTACTCAGCTCATCTCTGGTATGGCTTTTTGTCCCACTGTATTGAGCAAGGTCGATGGCGTACGAAGCCAAAGCAGGCGCTTTCGAATCCGCACTTAGAAAGCCTTGTTGAAAAGAGAAGTTAACCCACACCGCTCCTTTGGTGAAGGGGTTGTGTCGTGTTAAAATCGAGATGCCGTTCTCCAATTGGTAGCCTTTGATCGATAAGTCTTCGGCAACGTTCTTGACTTCCGGCAATGCTGATTTTCCTAAAGATTGGTAAGCAAAGGGCACCACTTTCTCATTAACCGGAGCCTTCACTTCTTTTTTCTGAGCCAGCGTGTACTGCTCAATCAATTCAGACTCTTTGACATCTTTCTGGCTGGTTGCCAGCGTCAGTAATTTTCCTTGTTGAGTCCAGATTTCTAAAAACTTCTGATGGCATTGTTCAGGCTCAATCGTTGCTAACTGCTCTTTGGCCAACTCGAGTTGCTGAGAAGCACTTAAGAAAACAGAGCGGTTCTCAATGCTTTTGACAATACCAATGGCGATGCTACTCGACTTCCGTGTCGACTCTTGCGCCTGTTCCTTCTCTAGCTGTTTGATGATCTCAGTTTTGGCCTGATCTAACTCGGTGGGAGTCACGCCATATTCTGAAAGACGTTTGAATTCATCCACTAAGAGAGTCAGGGCAGTTTTCCATAACTTCGGTTGCGTGGAGACTGAAATAGTGTGGTAATTCACATGGTTGGCAAAGGTCGATGAATACCCATAACCTCCTAGAATAGGCGAATTAGCCTCTTGGGTTAGCTTCGAAAAACGATTATTAAGCACCTGATAAAGCAAGCGCACTTTCCATTCATTCAGTTGTTTTTCTTTAGAGCTGACCTTGGTAGAAGCCGGGTGTAGAATGGTGAAATCCAATGAGGTATCTGAAAGCTCATTGTCCTGTAAAACTTTGAAGCGATCCTCTTTAAAAGCAGTCACTTTGCCGTAATCTTGAGTGCGTTTAGCTTTAGTTGCTGGCAGTGTTTTAAAGTACTTTTCAAACAAACTCTTGGCTTTCGCTGGATCGAGATCACCCACAGCAATCAACGCAATATTATCGGCGGTGTAGAAGTCCTGATAAAAATCAGTCATGCGTTCCTTAGAAATCCCTTTAATGACGGATTCGATGCCAATGGGAAAGCGTTTGGGCAATAAAGACTCGGGAAGCAAAGCGGTTATCTTTTGTTTAAAAAGACGACTGCTGATTGAGTCGCGCGCAATTTTCTCAGCTAAAATAACGCCTCGCTCTTTTTCAATTTCCTCTGCCACTAATAATGCGC
>CALLBE010000188.1 GCA_938001985.1 uncultured Verrucomicrobiales bacterium
TTTGCGTAACTGTTCGGTTTTTTTTATTTTTAGAATCTTGTTTTTTGGTTTTTCTATAAAGTTTAAGATTGATGGAGCTGTTTTTGAGATCAGGAGATAGAATCACGGACGCTGAGGTGATAAGTTTAAAATCAGCCTCGTGGGTGGAAGTGGGAGTGTGTGTTTTTGAGGCGTTTACTGTCGACGTGGGTGTAGACTTGCGTGGTTGATAGGTCGGCGTGTCCTAGCATTTCTTGGATGGCTCGTAAATCAGCACCGCCTTCGAGGAGGTGAGTGGCGAAGGAGTGTCTGAACAAGTGAGGGTAGATGTTTTCTTCAACCCCAGCCGCTTTGGCTCTTTCTTTGACAATGGAGCGGAGCCGTTCAGGGCTGACAGGGCCTCCTCGAACGGTTAAGAAAAGATGACTGGAGGTTTTCTTAGTAACTAACTCAGGGCGTGCTTTTTTTAAATAAAGCTCAATGGCTTCCAGCGCTTGGTTTCCCATAGGGATGAGTCGGGTTTTATTGCCTTTTCCGGTGACTCGAATGAGCTTTTCTTCAGCTAAGTAGTTTTCGATTCGGCATTCTGACATTTCGCTGAGGCGTAGTCCTGAGGAATAGAATAGCTCGAGAATGGCTCGGTCTCGGAGGCTGAGTTTGTCTTCGCCTCGGATGCTTTGAATCACCTGCGTGATGGTTTGTTCGGTTAAAGTCTCAGGAATACTGGATTGTTTCTTAGGCATCTCAATCAGAGTCATCGGGTCTGAGGAGAGGTATTGGCGGTGATGAGCCCAGCGGAAAAATATCTTGAGATGAACGACAAAGATACGTTGAGAAGTGGATGCTAACTTTTCTTGAAAGGTGGTTTGTTTAAAAAAAGCTCGGATGAGGTCAGTGTCGACTTTCTCGACTTCACAATCGCGCTCTTCGATAAATTGTTCGAACTTTGATAAGGTTTGTAAAACCGATTGCTGGTAATTCGTGGAGAGCCCTCGCTCGGTTGCTAGGAAACGTAGGAAGCCATCAATTAAGGTTCTCATAGGGACGTCACTTTTTTTAAAGAGAGGGGGAAGAGATGAGGAGGCAGCTGGAGAGGGGTAAGATTCTCAGTTAATATCTTTTCTATTAACGGCCTTTATTAAAACGAGCCATTTCACGTTTTGCTTCCATCAACTCGACTTTCTTTTTCAGGTCATGGCGCTGATCCACTTGGGTTTTACCTTTGCCTAATCCCAGCTCGACTTTAACTCGCTTGTCCTTCCAGTACAGGCTGAGGCAAATCAGTGTGTACCCTTTGATGGATGTGAGTTGATCGAGTTTTAAAATCTCCTTTTTGTGCATTAATAGGCGACGCGGGCGAGATTCGCCATGGTTGAACCAGTCAGAAGCCGTTTCCCATGGTTGAATACGCAATCCATGTAGAAAGAGCTGTCCTCGATCCACGCGGCCAAAGGTGTCCACGATGTTGACTTTTCCAGCTCGGATGGATTTGACTTCAGTTCCTTTCAATTCAATGCCGGCTTCAAAACGCTGTTCAATATGGAAGTCCCTGAGGGCTTTCCTGTTCTTTGAAATTACGTTGCTGTCGTTTTTGTGAGCCATTGTTTTGAAAGTGTTGGAGTCTAGTTATCCTTGGGAAGCGAAGTGTTCGAGCAGGGCCGTTTTGATCGAATCGATTTGATCGGCGGCATAAGGTTCTTTGATCACCTCAAAACCCCAGACAACACCCGGCCAAGCTGGGTCGGATGCGTTTCGACCAATCACATGAATGTGCATTTGCTCGACTTGGTTGCCGATGCAGCCAGTGTTTAACTTATCAGGGGTGAAATATTTTTCAACAAAAGATGAAGTCGTTTTCATGACCTTCATGACTTGAGTTAAGCGAGCGTCTTCCAGCTGGTGTAAGTCAACCTGAGAGGCTTCAACCTCGGGGACGATGATGAACCAAGGGAAGTTGATATCGTTCTTCAGTAAAATGTGGCAACCCTCGTGTTTTAATAGCGGAATACCGCTGCGAAGTAGTCGGGGTGTGATTTCAAAATTCATGAAGACAGGAAGGGTGGTTATTTTGAAGCGTGTTGTAGGCGTTCCAGACGTTGGAAGGCTGAACCTGAATTTAGAATGTCTTTTGCTTTTTGAAGCCCAGTTTCTAAGGTCGGCACTAAATCGGCAGCCACCATAGCGGCTGCTGAATTGAGAGCGACGAGATCGGCTTTAGGGCCTTTCAGCTTTCCTTGTAAGATGCTAATGAGCATTTCTGCATTCTCTTGAGGAGAGCCTCCTGCGGTTTCCTCCGGAGTGGTGATCTCAAGTCCTAGGTCTCTTGGGTTGATTATTTGGTTTTTGGAAACCTCACGCTCGTTAACTTCTGCGATGACACTGTTTCCGAAAAGGCTCATTTCATCCACGACGCGATTGTCTTCAGTGGTGCCGTGAACGACCCAGGCCTTTTTCCTCCCTAATTTAGAAAGAATATTGGCAAAAGTTTGCACCAAGTCTTCTCGATAAACGCCAATCAGCTGGTGTGTTGGGCGGATGGGGTTGAGAAGCGGTCCCATGAGGTTGAATAAAGTTTTTTTGCCTTCTTGAGCCAATTCCATTCGCACTGGCATGATGGCTTTGAACGCGGGGTGATAAAGTGGAGCCCAGAGGAAGCCGACACCGGCTTGGTCGATGATAGAGCCGAATTGTTCAGGTGGTAAATCCGCTCGAATGCCTAAGGCTTGCAAGACATCAGAGCTGCCACTTTTTGACGTGACTCCTTTGTTTCCGTGTTTGACGACAATGGCTCCAGCTTCAGCCAAGACGAACATACTCGTCGTTGAGACATTGAACAAGTTGAGGTGGTCGCCACCCGTTCCGCAGACATCGATGACAGGCTGTTGGTTTTGATAGCGATTGATATCAAACTCTGGAGTAACGGCGTGTTCTAGGAAGGCTTGAGCAAAGTAGGTGAGCTCATCTGGAGTCTCACCTTTGTCATTCAGTAAAGAGAGAAAGCTTTTTTTACAGTCGGAATCAGCTGATTCGTCGATTAGGAAATCCACGGCTGTCGAAACTTGCGCTTCGGTCAGGTGGTTGAGGGCTTTGAGCTCTGAAAGGATGGACTCCATGAGTTTCTTTAAAAAATGAATTCACCTCTTTTGGTAAACTTTAAAAAGAGGTGAATGATGGTTTTCTTGGATTGAATTGCTGGTCCTTACGACGCTGGGAAGTAACTAGGCTCGTTGCCTGGCTTCCACTTGATATTACACCCGATAGAAGGCGCTTGTGTTGCTAGAGGAGGTTGACCTGAAGTCAAGGCCTCAACCGCAGCGGTTAAATCAGCACCTGTAGCTTCGCCCGTGCCACCATATTTAGCGGGTCTGGTTGAATCAAATTGACCTGCGTAAGTGAGTTTAAGGTCTTTATCAAAAAGGAAGAAATCAGGCGTGCAAGCTGCTGAGTAAGCTTTTGCTACTTCTTGAGATTCGTCGTAAAGATAAGGGAAGTCCCAGTTGTTCTCTTGAGCAAACTTGACCATCAGTTCTGGTGAATCTAGTGGGTAGTTTTCAATATCATTAGAACTGATCACAACGGTGTTCACACCTTTAGCTTTGTAGTTCTTAGCGCATTCGCCCAGTGCTTTAGCAAGCATGACGACAAAAGGACAGTGATTGCAGGCGAAGACCACAACAGTACCTTCGGTTCCTTTCAGTTCTTGAAGTGATTTAATTGTACCTTCAGCTGTAGGTAGTTTAAAATCAGGGGCGCTTTGCCCGAGTGAAATATTAAATGTTGAGTTTACGGCAGCCATAACTGTGGGAAGGATAGGGAGCAGGAGAAAATAAGGCAAAATTATTCTGCCCATCAGGCGGGATTTTTTCTCCCACTCCCTAAAATTTGTTTATCAAGCGGCTGGTTACCAGTTAAAACTCAGGTCCACATAAACCGCACGACCTCTGCCAAGTGAGTTCTGAGGGTTGAAGGCGAAAGGATTGATTTCGTAAGCTTCATCTAGAAGATTCTCAATACGAGCTTGTAGCTTAATTCCAGATGTAAATTCGTAGTGAGCGTATAAGCGAGTTGTAAAATACGAGTCTAAAGGAGACGAGAATGGGCCGTTCAGAGCATCAAATGTTGCGGAGGTGCGGTGATAGAGCCCCGTTCCTACAGACCACTTATCCTTTTTATAATTAAGGTCTAAATTAACGGTGTGTCTAGGGATGTTGAGCACATCGTTTTTAATAC
>CALLBE010000189.1 GCA_938001985.1 uncultured Verrucomicrobiales bacterium
GCATTTGGAGTGTATTGTCACACTCCGTAAAGGGGACACAAAATAATGGAAAAAGGAGGGGCGCGAAAAAAAGCCCCCTTTACCTTTGATTCTTAGCCTTAGCTATAAAGCTTAGTAAGAAGACTTAATAAGGGTTCACCGCTTGCTGTAACGCCCCTGCACCCTCACCTGGCGAAGGTCGGTTCCACGGCAAGTTACTTTCTGCGCTCTCAGGTCCTACAGGCTCAATCGACTCTGGATGGGGGCAAGCCGTGAGCATAAAGGCGGCAAGAACTAAGGTTAATCTAAATAGTTGTGTTTTCATGGTTTAAAAAGTTAAGAAAAGGCTCCCTTCAACGAAGCGAAACCAACGAGTACTAGAACTAAATATAAAGCAGAAATTTTCCAAAAATTGGTATTAAGAGACAAATCCAACAACGCGAAGGTTGGGTTTTCTTTTAAATAATAAATTGTCACGGTTTTGCCCGTGTGGAATTGCTCTGAATAAATACGGGCGGCCTGCTCGAGGTCAAAACGCATTTGGCTGTCCATAATCCTATGGCCTTTCACCAGCTCAAAACCTCGTAAAAACTCATAGCTAACCTCAACGACGAACGGGGCACTGCGGTGCAACAAATTAGCCTTCCCTAATAAATTAGAATTGGCGTAGTCGTTAACCACTTCGTTTTTGGTGATCAAACCCGTGGTTTCTTGCCAAAGGTCCTTATTTTTTAGCTTTTGATAAATATCAACCTGATCAATGAGCTTGATAACCCCCACCCCTATGAAAATAAGTGGAATTAAGAGTGATATGATTTTTTTCATCGAATCGATTAAGGGATGTAGAAGAATTTCTTACTCGATTTTGGATAGTCAGGATCGCTCACTAACTTGCCGCTAGGAATGCTGCGAACATCGAGGATTTTCTGCGTGTATGGCGACAGAACAAAACCGTTCTTATTCGGCACTTTGGCCGCAGTTGGGTAAATGCCCTTGACTGGAGGCGCCGTTGATTTTTCAGCCGCTTTTTTGGCCTCCATTTGACGTCTTCTCTCCTCTAGCTTCGCATTGATATCTAAAAGATCCATATCCGCTTCTCCAGCTTCTGCATCCAACTCCTCATCCACAACTCCCTCGCCGAGTAAGATGTCATCAATACTCCCTGATTCGGAAGATGGCATATCATTGGCAGGCCTGACTATGCAGGATGTCAAAAAAAGCAGACTCAATAGTACAAAAGTATTTTTCATGATAAAAAAGGGGGTAACTCTAGATAACAGATTTAGAAGCGAAGCGCAAAGTTTATTCTTACAGAGTAAGGTCCATGTCCGTCACCGCTCCTTGAGAAGCTGATGTCGTCAAGGCTGCGTATTTAGCCAACACACCGCGCTTATATCTAGGTGCAGGCTTAACCCAATTCGCTTTTCTTTCCGCAAGTTCAGCTTCGGTCAAGTTGACATCAATGGTGTTGCCCACCGCATCAATAGTGATTTCATCGCCATCTTCCAACAATCCAATCACGCCACCAACGTAAGCCTCTGGAGTGATGTGACCCACCACGAAACCGTGAGAACCACCAGAGAATCTACCATCTGTAACCAGAGCCACACTGTCACCCAAGCCTCTTCCCATCACGGCAGAGGTGGGGCCTAGCATCTCTCTCATTCCAGGGCCACCTTTTGGACCCTCGTATCGAATCACGATCACATCGCCAGCTTCGATTTCGCCCGAGAGAATCGCTTTCATGCCATCATCTTCCGAGTTGTAGACTTTAGCTTTGCCGACAAATCGCTCGCCTTCATTGCCTGAAATTTTCGCCACAGAACCCTCAGCGGCCACGTTTCCGTATAAAATACGCAGGTGAGAGTCTTTCTTCTTAGGACTGTCGAATGGTTTGATGATCTTCTGATCTGCTGGGTACTCGATCGGAGAGTTTTTCAAGTTCTCTGCCATCGTCTTACCGGTAACGGTCATGCAGTCACCATGAAGCAAGCCTTTAGCTAAAAGCATCTTCATCAAAGGAACGGTTCCGCCAATACGAACAAGATCCGCCATCGCGTACTTACCTGATGGTTTTAGATCTGCCAATACAGGAACGTTTTTGCCGATACGAGTGAAGTCATCAATGCTTAGCTCCACTTCCGTCGCATGAGCCATTGCCAACAAGTGCAAGACAGCATTCGTTGAACCACCCAAGGCAATCACCACCGTAATAGCATTTTCAAAAGCCTCTCTCGTCATGATGTCACGAGGCTTAATTCCTTTATCCAATAGATTGACCACTGCCGCTCCGGCATCGAAGCAGTCCATCATTTTATCATTGCCCGTTGCCGCCTGTGCCGAACTGTTCGGAAGCGACATCCCCAGAGCCTCGATCGCAGATGCCATTGTGTTGGCCGTGTACATGCCACCACAAGAGCCCGGTCCAGGAATTGAACAAGCCTCCACGGTGTCCAGCTCGCCTTCATTGAACTCACCCGAAGCGTGCTTACCTACGGCTTCAAATACCGAAACAATATCCAAATCTTCTTCCTTGCCCTTGATCTTAGCGCAACCCGTTAAAATCGTACCGCCGTAAACGAAAACAGCAGGTCGGTTCATTCTTGCCATGGCAATCAAGCAACCCGGCATATTCTTATCACAACCGCCAATGGCCACATAGCCGTCCATGCCTTCACAACCAACCACGGTTTCGATTGAATCCGCAATCACCTCACGAGAAACCAAAGAGTACTTCATCCCTTCCGTACCCATTGAGATACCATCGGAAATCGTAATGGTATTAAAAATCTGAGATTTACCGCCAGCAGCGTCAACACCCTTGCCCGTCTCAACCGCTAATTTATCAATATGGACATTACAAGGCGTCACTGATGACCAAGTCGAAGCCACGCCCACAATTGGCTTTTTGAAGTCTTCTTTTTCAAACCCAACTGCATAAAGCATCGCACGGCTAGGCGCTCGGTCTGGCCCATCAACCATGAGCGATGAGTAAGGTCGGCGGGAGGCATCTGAAAAATCTGGTGTAGACATAATAAAACTGTTTTAAAACGTATTAAAAAGACTTCAAGACTAAGCTTCGTTTACTTTGTCTTGCGCCTTTATTTTTTGACTAGCATTCCGCGGTATAAATCGACGCAATCCCCAAGCTTAAGCTTACCGTTTGAGCGTTCTTAAACCCTTGTTCGTGAAGCAAGGACTCCATGCCCTCCCCCGAAGGAAAAGCCTCAATGGACTCTCCCAGGTATTTATACGCATTGTTTTCGCCGGTCAAAAAACCTGCCAATCGCGGTAAAACATTATGTAAATACCAGCGGTAAGGCCCTCTCAACACATTGGTTGGTAGAGAAAAATCTAAAATCAAAACATGCCCTCCAGGACGAACCACACGTTTCATCTCCTGCAGCGCTGCTGGATAATCAGCCATATTTCGCAATCCAAACGCCACGGTTAAGACATCAAAAGAATCCGACTCAAAAGGCAGGTTCAACGCATCTGCAACTAAGGTCTCCTTAACCCCGCGTTCGGTGGCATGGCTCAGCATTTCTTGGCAAAAATCACTCCCCACCACTCGGGTATTCGGCAAGTAGCGCTGTATCTCCAAGGCCAGATCACCCGTGCCCGTAGCCACGTCTAAAAGTGATTCAGGTCTCCACCCCGCAACCAAGCGAGACACCTGATGTCGCCAGAGAATATCCACGCCCAAACTCAACACTCGATTGGTAACGACATAGCGGTCCGCTATTTTGGAAAACAACTGCTGAACAAACTTAGGATCTTGCATAAAACAAAAAAAGTTTCCCGGTAATAGCCGAGAAACTTTATAAAATTAAAATCATTAACGATTACTGATTGTAAACAATATCATTGATGATCGGTGTCACCTTCTCCTCAATGATTTCCAATAAAGCAATATCAGAATGAGTCATTCCTGGCTCTACATTAACAAGTGGAGACTTACCACTCGTAATCTCTTTGGTTCTTTTAGAAACCAAATTAATCAAAATTTGAGGGTCTGAAATCTTTTCAGAAGCTTGTTCTACTAGTTCACTATTCATTGCACTGGATGGAGTTTTAGGCTGATTGCGTTCAATAGGATCAAATGGGATGACCTTATTATTAACGGAAGCCATGATAAGATAGAGGCATGAAAAAAGCTGAGAAGAAAATCTCAGCTTTAAACAAAGTCTCCTTAACGTTTCGAGAATTGGAAGCGTTTACGAGCTCCTGGACGACCGTACTTTTTACGCTCTTTCATTCTAGGATCACGACGAAGAAGGCTAGCTGACTTAAGCTTACCACGAAGCTCAGGGTCAAATTCTGTCAACGCACGAGAAATAGCTAAGCGAATCGCACCTACTTGTCCTTGGATACCACCACCTTTGGCAACAACCTTAACGTCAAACTTCTTAACCAAACCAACTTCTTGGAAAGGCTGAAGCACTGCATTCTGCAATGGAATCGTACCTAAATACTCTTCAAAAATTTTGTGATTGATGATGATTTGGCCTGTGCCTTCCTCAACCCAAACACGAGCAACCGAAGTTTTTCGGCGACCTGTTGCTGCGTAAACTGCTTTTTCGCTCATGATCTATAAATTATTTGATTTCAAAAACTTCTGGAGACTGAGCCGCTTGCTCATGCTCTGAACCCACGTACACATGAAGCTTCTTAAGTTGAGCACGACCCAACTTAGTTTTTGGAATCATGCCTTTAATCGCCAATTCTAAAATTTGCTCAGGACGCTTGCCTTCTCTCAACTTACGAGGAGTGAAAACCTTTTGGTTACCTACATACTTCGTGTAACGAGTGTAGATCTTTGAAGTCTCTTTCGTGCCTGTAAACTTAGCCTTTTCAGCATTGATGATCACCACATTGTCTCCGGTATCAACATGTGGAGTGAAAATTGTTTTGTGTTTGCCACGTAATAATGACGCAGTAGCCACGGCAACTTCGCCAACAACCTTGTCTGCAGCATCGATCACGTACCACTTGCGCTCTACGTCTTGTGCTTTTGCTGAAAATGTTTTGATCATAATTTTTAAGGCTTAGTCGACCCTTAAATGGATAGGGTTTGAGAAACTACTATTCCTTAGACATACTGTCAATTCAAAAAGAGAACTTTAGTAACCCGTCCCATTTGAACCCTCAATCTAAGAATTCAAGGAGCAATTACCGGAGGCCGGGAAGTAAGTTTTTCTGCAACCACTCCCCATCATGAATAGTCACCCCATCGGGATCTTCGAGCGCCTCAGGGCCTTCATCTTCACAAATGATCCATCCCTTATAATTTTGATCTTTAAGCCACTGTGTGATTCCAAGAAAATCAGCCTTACCTTCTCCCATGAGTGTGAATTCAGGCTGACCATCCCAATCCTTAAAGTGCACTAAGTTAATCAACTCAGCGTACTGCTTCATTTTGCTCAACGGGTCCATCCCTCCATTTAGAATATGACCAACATCGGGGCACCATCCCGTTACGGAGGAATCCAACCCCTCTAACATCAC
>CALLBE010000190.1 GCA_938001985.1 uncultured Verrucomicrobiales bacterium
TCTTATTTGTTTCCTGTCTGGTAGGCGTGACGAGGAGAGTGTTGTGGGATTTGGGGCACAAAAAAAGCGACTCTTTAAGAAGAATCGCTTTTTTGATATTTTGACTTATTAAGGCTTATAGACCTTGGCTAAGTAGAGCCATACCTTCAGCGGCACGGCTTGAGTAACCCCACTCGTTATCATACCAAGAACATACTTTAACGAAGTTGTCGCCAATAGTCATGGTGGTTTGAGCGTCTAAGATAGAACTGTGTGGGTTGCCTACGATGTCTTTAAGAACGAGTGGCATTTCTGAGTATTCAAGAACACCCGCAAGTTCACCTTCAGCGGCTTCTTTAAATGCTGCGTTAACTTCTTCAACCGTTACTTTAACACCATCTTTAAGAACAGCGGTGAAGTCAGTTAGTGAGCCTGTTGCTGTTGGTACACGGAATGAACCACCGTTAAGCTTGCCAGCAAGTTCAGGGATGATGAGGCCAATTGCTTTAGCTGCACCTGTTGAAGATGGGATGATGTTCTCAGCTGCTGAGCGAGCGCGACGTAAGTCACTGTGAGGCGCGTCAAGAAGACGTTGGTCACCTGTGTAAGAGTGAATCGTGCTCATGAAACCTGATTCGATGCCCCACTTGTCGTGAAGAACTTTAACCAAAGGTGCGAGACAGTTAGTTGTGCAAGAAGCGTTAGATACGATGTTGTGAACAGCTGGATCGTAGTTGTCGCTGTTGATACCAATACACATGGTTAAGTCAGGATCTTTAGCAGGTGCTGAGATCAAAACTTTTTTAGCGCCTGCTTCGAGGTGCTTAGAAGCGCCTGCTCTATCTACGAAGAAACCTGTTGATTCAAGAACCACGTCAACGCCTTTGTCTCCCCAAGCTAAGTTCGCTGGGTCACGCTCTGCTGAACAGATGATTTTATGACCATTTACATATAATGCTTCGTCGTCATAGGTTACTTCACCTTGGAAAATACCCTGTGTAGAGTCATATTTAAGAAGGTGAGCGAGTGTCTTATTGTCAGTTAAGTCATTAATTGCGACGACTTGCTTAAGTGTTTCCTCAGAAGCTGCGAGAACGCGAAAAACATTACGACCAATTCGACCGAATCCATTAATACCGTATTTTGCCATAACTATATGAATTTAATTTTTGCCAAGATGAGGCTCCAATATGCTTTGATTACCTCAGCCAGAAGAACAATCGTCAATGCTCAATTTTGAAGTTCTTTAAATTTTATTAAATTTACGATGGTAGGAGGTAAATCTCTTCTAGATTTGTTTAAAATCCATGAGTTTTAAACAAGCTGAACTCGCTAAACTCCCTAGATTGCAGGCTCGCTTCTTTAAAAAAGCAATAAGGCAATTTCGGCATTATTCAGAAAACTTCGATCCTCAGCTGCCGCAGTTAGTAAATTAACATCGAGAGAGTCGACGCTCTGAGCTTGAGCTTCGGGTGCTTTAACCGCTACTTCAAGCGATGTTTGCTTTGAAGGCTGCTTTAATGAGTAGATGGTGATTGCCGAGACGCTTAGAATCGCAAGGCTGGTTGCTGACAAGGTTCTAAAGCCTGTCAATTTAGCTAAAAAGCTTTGCCAAGTAGACGAGAGAGGAGCGTTCGAGTTCATCTCCTCGTTACGGATTTCACGAATCACATTCTTCGTGAATAGAGGAGAAACCTTGGGTTTAGAAGTGTCACCGGATTCTAAAAGTCCGCGCAGTGGGTCTTCTTTTGAAAAAGGGTTTTCTACTTCTTTTTGCTTCATGTCGATGGATTAAACCTCATGTTTTTTGAAAAGTTGCATGGAAAAGTCTAGTTTTTTTAATTGAGAATTGTTTTTCTAGAGACATGACACCGGATGAAGTTCTTAAAAATTTGCTAGCTGGTAATGAAAGATATCAAAAAAGTACGCACATCACTCACGAGGTTTTAGAGAATAGAGCCGAGACAGCTAAGGGGCAGTCCCCGGATGCCTTTATCCTGAGCTGTATTGATTCTCGCGTGGTGGTTGAACAAGTTTTTGACCAAGAAATGGGCTCGATGTTTGTGGGCCGAGTGGCTGGCAGTGTTGTCAGTGAAGACCAATTGGGAAGCATGGAGTTCGCGACCAAGGTGGTTGGTGCGAAAGTGATCTTAGTAATGGGGCATACGAAGTGCGGTGCCGTCGCAGGTGCTTGTGATGAAGTGGAGTTGGGTAACTTAACCTCATTATTGGGTAAGATTAAGCCGGCTGTAACTTCGGTTAAAAGTCAGCAACCTGAGTTAGCGGGCGAAGATCTACACCTCGAAGTTACCAAGCAAAGTGTGAAAGATAGCATAGCTACGATTTTGGCGAGCAGCTCTATTATTAAAGAGTTGGTTGATTCGGGTGAGGTGAAAATAGCCGGCGCTATTTACGACATCACGACGGGTGGGGTTTCCCTTGTTTAGAACCCCATCAATTATTTGATTTAAATTTAGAGAAATATTTAAAAGGCGGTTCATTCATTAAGAATGGCCGCCTTTTTTTGTTTTGAAAATGAGTGCGTTAACCTTCTGCTCAAGTCTGCACGGAGTAAGACGGTTTAAGTCTGGGTACAAAAAAAACCACTAATTATCTTAGTGGTTTTGATGGTGAGATTTATTTAGATTGAAACCTTAGAGTGCAATCTTTTCGACAGAAAGGACTCCAGGTACGGTAGTTATTTCCTTGATGACATCATCACAAGGGATGGAATCTAATTGGATAATGCTGAGTGCATCACCAGCCTTTTTATTACGGCTGAGTGCCATGTTTGCAATGTTAAAGGACTTTTGTCCGAGGATAGAAGTGATTCCGCCTACAATCCCAGAGCGATCATCGTTTTGAATGATTAAGAAGTTTCCAGCGATAGCTGACTCAACTTGCTTTCCGTTGATGTTAACGATGCGAGGCTGGCTGCCCACATAAGTGCCTGAGATTTCAAAAACGATGTCTCCTTTTTTAGCGGAAACAGTGATTTGTTCGGTGTAATCACTTGGATCTGCTGAGGCCTTATCTGAAACTGAGATTCCAGCAGCTTTGGCAATCGCTGGCGCGTTTACCAAGTTGACTTGACCTTCATTATGAGCCGCCGCTAAGTATGATTTAGTCGCGGTTCTTGAGATGATGGAGTAATCCACGTCAGAAACTGGACCGGTGTAAGAAATGGTCAGTTCGTCGGCTTGGTTTGGACCAATCTGGTAAAGGAGAGAGCCTAGAGACTCAGCCAATGGTAAGTATTTACCAACTTCTTCGAGAGTCTTAGTATCGAGAGAAGGCATGTTCACCGCATTGGTGATAGAACCATCGATTAAGAAATCACGTACTTGTTCCGCAATCTGTAGACCCACCAACTCTTGAGCTTCTTTAGTGGAAGCACCGAGGTGTGGAGTGTAAACCACTTCCTTGTCAAATTGCAGTAGCGGGTTCTCAGGAACTGGAGGTTCCACTTCGAAGACATCCATTCCGTAACCGCCAATGTGACCGGCTTTGATCGCATCGCTGATGTCTTGTTCATGAACGAGACCGCCTCGAGCACAGTTAATAACCATGGCTCCTTTATTCATAAGCTTCAATCGCTCAGAATTCATGAGGTGACGAGTGCTGTCTAGAAGAGGCGTATGCAGTGTTACCACGTCAGCGCCTGTGAGGGCTTCTTCAGGCGTAGCACATAAATCAACTTTAAGTAATTGAGCTCTGGATTCTGAAAGGAAAGGGTCAAAGGCTGCAACAGACATTCCAAAGGCTTGCGCTCTTTTTGCGAACTCAGCACCGATACGGCCCATTCCAATGATAGCCAGTCTCTTGCCGTTGATTTCAACCCCTTTATAAAGTTTACGATCCCAACGACCTGCTTTAATAGAAGCGTGTGCTTGAGGAATGTTGCGGGCTAATGAAAGCATCAATGAAAAGGCATGCTCAGCTGTGGAAATTGTATTTCCAGTCGGTGTGTTCATCACAACAACACCATTGTCGGTAGCTGCTTGGCGATCGATATTGTCAACACCGACACCGGCACGACCAATGACCTTGAGGTTGCCCTCTGCCGCTTCAATAATTTCCTTAGAAATAGTCGTTCGGGAACGAATGACGATACCTTGATAGTTTTTAATTTGAGACTTTAAGTCCTCCGCGGAAATTGTGTGATCAACCACAATTTCAAGCTCCGGGTTGCTTTGAAGAATGTTCGTGGCTTGATCTGATACGGAATCAGTGACCAGTACTCGCATTTTATCAGACATGAGGCGTCGAATCGTAAGTTAAATTTTTAAATTGTAAAGCCATAGAAATTGAAATTCCAAGGCGGTTTAAAAAAGGGAATCAAGAATTAAGATTTTCTTTCTCAGGAATACTTAAAGTTGAGTTTTTTTGACAGGTTTTATTCGCGTCTATATTTAAAATTCTCGTTCAATAAACCCACGTTGTTGGCGACGTGATATTCGGTTGTTTTTTGAAAGGTTAACGG
>CALLBE010000191.1 GCA_938001985.1 uncultured Verrucomicrobiales bacterium
GTAGCCGAAGGGCTTGATAGGCTTTTCCAAATGCCGTAGTTAATCAGTAAAAACAAACCTAGAAGACTTAAAACAAGGGCGTGGCGTGATAAGCCTTCTACTTCCTTATCGCCCCAACTAACCGTCCATGAATTTCCATAGAAAGGGTAGAGGACGAAAAGAACCACCAGAATGCAGGACCATATTCCTGCCCAAACTTTGGTATGCAACCTAGCCCATGATTGGCCCATAAAAAGTCCTATCCCAAAAATGGCTACAAAGAAGGTTAAATCTATATGGGAATCACCGTTTAATTGTGAGTGAATAGTACTCCAAGCAGAAGGGAGCCCGATGATGATAAATAAAATAGCAATGACGGTTACGGATAGGGGTCTTTTAGGTCTTTTCATTTTTATGGGGGATAAGTTAAGTGGCGTTATTTAATTGCTTGATATCTCCGCTTCGACTCGTTCGATTTGCTCGGTGAGTTGAGTCCACTCTGAGTAGGCTTTGGATAAGGTTTCATTAGCCTTAGCGGATTGAGTGGAGACTTCCTGCAGGCGTTTGCTGTCACCCGTGATTTCTGGAGTGCTCATTTGTTGGGTGAAGTCAGCGATTTGGCTTTCACAATCAGCAATGAGAGCTTCGGTGGTTGCTAGTTTTTGAAGGAGAGGGTCGAGCTCTTCTTTTCTTTTCTTTCTAAGGTTGGCCTCAATCTTTCGCTGCTCCTTGCGGCTGATTTTGGGACGAGATTTTGTAGGGGTTTCGTCAGAGTCGCTTGAGTTGCGGGCGAGACGAGCTTCGTCTTCTGCTTTTTTCTCGAGGTAGTAGGAGACGTTGCCTAGGTAAACTTTAGGCGGGTGGTCTGGGTGAATCTCAATGGTTTTGGTGACAATAGGGTCGAGGAATGAGCGGTTGTGAGAGACGATTAAATACGTTCCTTCGTAGTTGAGGAGGGCATTTTGAAGAACCTCTTGGGATTGTAAATCCAAGTGGTTGGTTGGCTCATCGAGTAGGAGGAAGTTGGCGGGTTGAACAAGCATTCTAACGAGTGCAACTCGCGATCGTTCACCTCCTGAGAGAACGCCTATCTTCTTGAGGACATCATCGCCTCTGAAGAGGAAACAACCGAGCAAGTTGCGGACTTGGTGGGCGTTGTTTTGAGCGGCAACGGCTTGGACCGTTTCTTCAATGTTACAAGTGCCGTCGAGTTCGTCCGCGTGGTTTTGGGAGAAAAAGGACATGCCCACATTGTGGCCGAGTTGATGCGTGCCTTCGTCGGGATCGGTTTCGCCTGTGAGGATTTTACAGAAAGTGGATTTACCGGCACCATTGGGGCCGACAATGGCGATGCGATCTCCCTTGCTGATCTCGCAATCAAAGCGGTCAAAAATCACGCGATCTCCGTAGCGTTTGCTGACTTGCTCGAGTTTAACAACGCTTTGTCCACTGGCTGGAGGGGCTGGGAATTTAAAATGCATGACCGCGTCTTCATCATCGATTTGGATGCGCTCAATTTTCTCAAGCTGCTTGATTCTGGATTGAGCTTGCTTGGCTTTGGTGGCCTTGGCTCGGAATCGAGAGATGAAGTCTTCGGTTTTTTTAATTTCACGATCCTGCGCCTTTTTTTGACGAAGGAGAACTTCTTTACGCTCTGCGGATTCCTTAAGATAAAAGCTATAGTTGCCCGAGTATTTTTCAGCTTTGCCGTGGGCAAAAGCGATGGTGCGGTTTGATAAAACATCGAGCAGGGCTCTGTCGTGTGAAATTAAGACAATGGCGCCACGGTATGAGCGGAGGTATTGCTCCATCCATGTTTGAGATTCGATGTCGAGGTGGTTGGTCGGCTCATCAAGTAGGAGAACTTCGGGTTCTTGCAGGAGGAGTTTTGAGAGAGCAATACGCATTTGCCAGCCCCCTGAGAATTCACCACAATCACGGGTGAAGTCGTTGCGCTTGAAGCCGAGGCCTGTGAGGACGGACTCCATGCGAGGCTTTTGTTTATCCACATCTTGATCCAAGAGCTTGAGCTCCAGCTCCCCGATTTCTTCCAGCTTAGGCAGGTACTCAGGATCGTTGTAATCCATTGAGTCCAGTTCGGTTCCTAGTGTATCGATGGCTTTTTGCAGCTCTTGAGCTTCTGCGAATGCTTTGGCGACTTCGTCCCAGAGAGAGACGCCATGAAGGTGAATCCCTTCTTGAGGCAGGTAGCCAATGCGGGTGTTTTTTGACTTTACGATTTTACCCGAATTGGGCTCAAGTAAGCCGGCGAGAACCTTCATGAGAGTGGATTTTCCAGCGCCGTTATGACCTACCAGAGAGATGCGCTCTTGGCTTTTGATGACAAAGGATAGGTCTGAGAATAGGGATCGTGACCCGAATTCAACGCTGAGTTGTTGGATGGCTACCATGAAATATTAATTTGAACTAGAAATGAGCGTAGAAGACTGAGATGACAAGTAATTATAGAATAAGTATTGATCTATTCTAATCTCTCATGAGATAAGTTGTACGCATGAGGCTGCTCCCCGTCTATTCCGCTTTTCTTATTTGCTGCTTTTTATCGAGCTGCGGGAGTTCCTTTCATGAATATAAAGAGGATGAGA
>CALLBE010000192.1 GCA_938001985.1 uncultured Verrucomicrobiales bacterium
AATCTCGCCGGATACGTCACCGCGTACTGAATCGGAAAGCACATGTCAGTTGTACTCATTTGAGCTAAGATCGACCCATCTACAAACTCAACCATTGAATGCACAATACTCTGAGGATGAACAATCACCTCAACTTTTGGCATTTCAACATCAAAAAGCCACCTCGCCTCAATCATCTCCAACCCTTTATTAAAGAGCGTCGCTGAATCAATCGTAATCTTCTGACCCATTGACCACGTGGGATGTTTTAATGCCTGAGCTAAAGTCACCTCAGGCAACTGCTCCTTCGGCAATTGTCTAAAAGGACCTCCAGACGCCGTAAGAATCAGCCTCGAAATCTCTCGTTCTCCATTACGATGGCCATTTAGACACTGGAAAATAGCATTATGCTCACTATCGACAGGAAGAATCTTAACCCCAGCTTTTTTAGCTGCGGGCATGACGATCTCCCCCGCCATCACTAAAACCTCTTTACTCGCTAGCGCTATGTCTTTTTTTGCCTCAATCGCCGCAAGAGTAGGCCTCAAGCCCTTCGTTCCCGAGATCGCAACCAGCACCATTTCTGCTGCTTCCAATCGAGCCAATTCAACTAACCCCTCTTCACCTGTATAGACATGAACTGACGAAGGGAGTTTGGCTTTCAGTTCTGCATAATGATTCGAATCGTAGATACAAACGTGCTGAGCTCCTGTTTCTAGCTGTTGCTCAACTAATTTATCAACATTCTTATGAGCAGCAATGGCTATCACCTCCATCGATTCTGGGATCTCCCTAGCTACTTTCAATGCGCTGGTCCCGATTGAACCCGTCGCGCCAAGAAGAACTACTTTTTTTCGATGTAAAGCCATACCGTATAGCTAGCCTCTAAATTTAACACCCAAGAACAAGCTTGTTTTTACCAAAAGGACTATCCTCCTAATAAAATCCATTGCCCAATCATCAACCAAATCGGGATACTAATCAAAGACAGTAACGAGCTAGAGGCCACCACCTGAACGCTCGTATCAGGGTTTCCTCCATAATGCTTCGCTAATAAAATAGGCATCATCGCCGCTGGCATTGTCAACTGCACCACATAAACCAACCTTAATACCGAATCAGCAGGGATGAGCAAACCCACCCCTAAGTAAACCAATGGAATCAGTAAATTCCTCACAATAACGCTCCCCATGATGGTTTTAATGTCCCATTGAACCTCTTTGAGCAAGCGACACATCGTAGCCCCAATCAATAATAAAGCCATGGGAAAGGTGCACTCGCCCAACATTGACATGGGTCTCAGTAGAAACTCAGGAATAAGGTTCCCAAGTGGCGTATAAACCAAAACAAACCCCAAGACAATTCCTACGGTTGGTCCATTTATCAATCGTCTCCATTGTATTTCAAACTTGCCACTCAACACGCTTAGGCCAACTGACCACATCGCCATTTCCACACCAATACCATGGACAAATGAAAGGCCAATCACATTATTCGAAGCCTCTCCATAAATCACAACCATCAACGGCACGGCCAAAAAACCATAATTATGAACCCCACACCCCAGCGTGAAAGATCTCAATCCTGAGCCCACTTTAAAGCCAAATAATTTCCCCACATAATAAGCAATCAAAAACCCCACACAAACAATCCCAAACCCCGTGAGGAAGGCTACAGAAACAACCTGAGGGTCTCGAACCTCCTCCGATCCCAGCATTTTATAGATAATATATGACGGCAGGAAAAGGTTCACCACCATCCTCATCATCCCTTTTTCTAAATCCTCAGTTAGCCATTTAAAACCTTCCAGCAAGGCTCCAACACCACAGATCAAGAAAACAGAAACCAAGGCACCAATCACATAAGGCCAATCAAAGTTCATGACTCAAAAGCAATACGAACCCGCGATTCAACTCAAGCCTGTATTATCAAATAAAGCCTTGGCGAATTGACAACAAGATGACGCTCCAATAAAACGCTCCTTATTCTAAAAAGCCTCCCTCTATCTCATCTGATCAAAACTGCAAGCTGTCTGGGAAAAGAGAAGATTCCAATATTCTGGTTTAAAACCATAAGAACTCTCCCCTTCCTCATAATCTTCTTGTTCTTAAAACAATGCCTTTTTATGCTTCGCCTTATATGAGTAAAGCAGTTTTATTATTTTCAGGTCAAGGCGCTCAAAAAGTCGGAATGGGCAAAGATTTAGTCGAGGCTTACCCTGTCGCCAAAGAGCTTTTTGAGAAGGCAGATGAGATCTTAGGCATGCCACTCACTCAAGTCATGTTTGAGGGCCCTAACGAGGAGCTCACTCGCACTTCTTACTGCCAACCTGCATTATATCTGCACGGTTATGCGCTGATGGCAATTCTTAAGGAACAATTCCCTGAGCTAGAGATCTCAGCCACAGCTGGACTGTCTTTAGGCGAATTCACTGCCCACGCCGCGGCTGAAACATTCTCATTTGAAGAAGGGTTAAAAATCGTAGCTCGCCGAGGCGCGTTGATGGAACAAGCTTGCGAAGCCACTCAAGGTTCCATGGTGGCTATGATCGGTGGCGCTGAGGACGATGTTCGTCAACTGGCTGCTGATTGTGATATTGATGTCGCTAACTTTAACGCTCCGGGACAAATCATCCTTTCGGGTACAATTGAAGGCGTTGATAAAGCGGCAGCTGAAGCTAAAAGCAGAGGTGTTAAAATGGCTAAAAAACTCAACGTAGCCGGCGCTTACCACTCTCGATTGATGCAACAGGCTCAAGACGAGCTCCAAGGCGTGTTAGAAAACTCAGCCATTGCGACCCCTAAAGTTCCTGTGATCTCGAACTATGGAGCCCAAGCAGTGAACTCTGCCGATGATATTCGTGAAATGTGCACTAAACAAGTCACGGGTTCTGTTCGATGGACCGAATCCATGAATTT
>CALLBE010000193.1 GCA_938001985.1 uncultured Verrucomicrobiales bacterium
TGTGATACGTGTATCGTCAGAGATAACGCCATCTTTAAGAGGGACGTTGAAGTCGGCACGCATGATGACTTCAACACCGTTTACATCCAAATCGTTAATATTTAGCTTAGGCATACCTCAGTTAAAAATTTTATGAGGAAAAAAGCAAGTATATCACCGGATACTTTTGTAGAAGACCCGGCGGGCGAGGGTGCCGTTGTCTGGAGTTGTCTTTAAGAGGGCTCTCGAATGACTCCTGAGTCTCTAACTTTTTGGTTGAGGAGCTTCCTCTATTTATTTCTTACGCTTGGTTTTGAACTTCTCGTACGGAGGCGCGTCAAACTCGGAGCGTAAGCGTTGGTATTCCGCATGGAGATGCTCTTGGATGGCGGCGTGTTCCTTTTGACCGTAGATGTTGTTGATTTCCTGAGGGTCTGCCTGGAGGTCAAAGAGGTTCCACTCTTTTGTGAAAGGAAAATGAATGAGTTTATGGGTTTTTGTGCGGACTCCAAAGTGTTGAGGTACGCTGTGTTCGCCATGTTCATAGTAAGCGTAGTAGAGGGCTTTGCGGACGGATTGTTCTTTGCCCTTTAGGATGTTAACAATGGATTTTCCCTGCACTTCTGGTGGTGCTGAAAGCCCAGCCATTTCTAAGAAAGTGGGAGCGTAGTCGATGTTTTGAATCATTGCTTCAGGGCGACTGTTGGGTTTGATTTGGCCAGGCCATTTAATTACAAAAGGCATTTTAAAGGATTCCTCGAACATCCAGCGTTTATCGAACCAGCCATGTTCTCCTAAATAGAAGCCCTGGTCTGATGAGTAGATTACAATGGTGTTCTCAGATAATCCATTGTCCTTAAGATACTTAGTGAGTTTACCCACGCTGTCGTCGACGGCTTTTACAGTGCCGAGATAGTTTTTAAGATAACGTTGGTATTTCCACCGAACGACATCTTGGTGGCTCATGGTTCCTGATTTATAAGCAGTAATGAACTTCTTATTGAGAGGTTTGAAGTGAGCATCCCATGCGGCTTTTTGCTGAGGGTTCATGCGATTGTACTCAGGCGTTCCGTAGTCTCTAAACTCAGGGAGAACGACTCCTTGTCTCTCGCCTTTTCTAAGCTTGAGATCATACCCCCATGTCAGGTGTCTATCGATTTCCATTTCATTTTCCTTGAGCGTTTTTGATCGTGTTGAGTAGTCGTCAAAAAGGGTGGCTGGCTCTGGAATCTTAATCCCATTAAAGGCATCGAGATGGCGTAATGCAGGTGAAAAAGTTCGGTGTGGCGCCTTGTGCTGGCACATCAGGATGAAGGGTTTTGTTTTGTCGCGAGAGTTTAGCCAATCGATTGCCTTATTGGTCGTGATGTCCGTGACATAGCCCTTAAAGCGTTTTCTTTTACCGTTCATTTGAATGAAGTCGGGATTGTAGTAATTGCCTTGCCCGGGGAGGATCTCCCAATGGTCGAACCCTGTGGGTTTAGACTTCAGGTGCCATTTCCCAATAATAGCAGTTTGGTAGTTGGCTTTTTGTAGCTCTTTTATAAAAGTCCATTGGTTGCCATCGAAGGGCCTTTTGGTGTTTCGTAAAAACCCGTTTTTATGGCTGTGTTTGCCCGTGAGGATAGAAGCTCTAGAGGGTCCGCAGATAGAGTTTGCGCAAAATGAATTTTGGAACAGCGCCCCTTCTTTAGCCAGTTGATCAATATGTGGGGTGGGGGCTATCTTTGATAAAGGGCCTCCGTAAGAGGAGATCGCGTTTAACGCGTGATCATCGGAGAAGATGAATACAATGTTTGGAGGCGAGGCCTCGCTGCGGTTTTTCTCTTCCGCCACGGCGAGAGGTGATAAAGAGGCAAGTAATAGGGCTAGGGTTTTCATTAGGACTCTTAGTTTAGGTGAGTATTTTTTTTGTAAAGATGTTTCTGCGATGGGTAAGTGGAGGAGCTTTGGAGGCTATTTTTTGAAAGCTCTTTGGAAAAACGTTGTCTCAGTTGTTTTTATTAGTGTCTATTAAGTGAGTTATGAATCGCTATTTTCTTCCTTCTGATCAGTGGAGTTCTGATCGTTTGGTTCTTCAGGGTGAGGAGGCTAAGCATTGTCAGCAAATCATGAGGGTGAAGTTGGGCGAGAGCGTTGAGCTTTTTGATGGGGCTGGGACTTCGGCGGTGGCTAGGGTAATTGAGCTGAATAAGCGTGAGGTGGTCACGGAAATTGTTGAAAAAAAGAACCACGCCAAGCCTGAGGTTGAGATGGTGTTGGCTCAGGCGATTCCTAAGGGGAAGAACATGGATCTGATTATCCAAAAGGCGGTTGAATTGGGAGTTTCTAAAATCATCCCTTTGATTACGGACAATACCGTGGTGAAGGTTGAGAAGCATGAGAAAAAGCAAGAAAAGTGGCAGCGTGTCGCTCTGGAGGCTTGTAAGCAATGTGGGCAGAACTGGCTTCCTGAGGTGAGTTGCGCGACGGCATTTGATGATTATGTGAGTGGTAATGCATCGAATTTAGTAGGTGAGAAAAGGTTGAGGTTGGCGGGGGCGATTCTTCCTGAGGCCATTAGCTTGAAAGAGGCTTTGAGTATTGATTTTAACTCGGGAGCTGTTGAGCTCTTAGTTGGGCCGGAAGGTGATTTCTCTCCTGAGGAGTATTTGCAGATAAAATCAGCGTTTGTTCCGGTGAGTTTGGGTGAGCTGATTTTGAGAAGTGAAACGGCTGCTATTTTTATGATCAGTGCGGCAAAGGCACACTTCATGAGTTAAGCGTTGACAGTGATGTCGAAATCTAGCGAGTCTGAAAGCGGTATGGCAGGATTGATCTTGAAGCTAAGTTGTGCGGACGCTCATGGTATTGTGGCTCGCATCTCAAATTATATTGCTGATTTTCAAGGCAATTTGAGAGAGCTGAACCAGTTTTCCGATCAAGAGCAAGGGAAGTTCTTTGCTCGATTCGAAATTGAAACTGAGAACCTAGCCGTGCCAGTTGAGGATTTTATCTCAAACTTTAATGAAATTGGAGATTCCTTGAAGGCTGAGTGGCATTTCCGTGAGTTGCCGTATAAGATGAAAACAGCGATCTTGGTCACGAAGACAGATCATTGTTTGAATGAGTTATTGGCTAAAGCTGAGATTGGTGAGCTCCCGATTGAGATCACTTCTATTATAGCCAATCGTTCCAGCTGTGAGCACATCGCTAAGCGATACGATCTTCCGTTTCATCTGATTGAGATGGATGGAGAGGCTAAAGAGGCTGGATTTTTAAAGATTGCGGACATTTTAAAGGCAGAGGAAGTCGAGCTGACGGTTTTGGCTCGCTTTATGCAGATTTTACCCGAGTGGATGTGCCAGCAGTTGAGTGGCAATATTATTAATATTCATCACAGCTTTTTGCCGGCGTTTATTGGAGCCAACCCTTATCGACAAGCCTACGCAAGAGGGGTGAAGCTGATTGGCGCTACGTGCCATTACGTCACCAGTGATTTGGACGCTGGTCCTATTATAGAACAAGAGGTGGCTAGGGTTCAGCATCACCACACGCCACAGGATTTAATGAGGCTGGGGAGGAACTGCGAGCGTAACGCATTGGCTCGTGGAATCCGTTATCATGTCCAAGATCGAACGATTATCGACAATAACCGAGCCATCGTCTTTGAGGGTTAATTTCTTAGCTTGATAAATAATAGTTGTTTTAAAAGGAATAATGATTATTTATCTTCTTCTTAGAAACAACCATTAATAAATTATCGCAGGACCACCTAAAAAACGATCTGGAGGCAGACGCCGCAAAAGAGAATTTCATCCTAGAAAAGTAGATGAGAGTAAGGCTGTTGCTATCGACGGCACGATCACTCAAGTGCTTGCGGGCACGATGTTTAAAGTGGCATTGCCATCAGGGCATGAGGTTTTAGCGCATATTTCGGGTAAAATGAGAAAGCGTTTTATTCGTTTAGTGGTGGGCGATAAAGTAAAAATGGAGATGTCTCCTTATGACACTTCAAAAGCTCGGATCACCTTCCGACTTGGATAGTTTGCCCGACTATTAAAGCCCTTTAGTTTTTTAATAAGCCTAAAGGGTTGATAAAACCCTTTCTTTTTTCATTTTTAGAAAAACCCATACCTTGTTTGAGTAAGTGATGTTTGATTCTTGGCAACAATGGTTCATGATAGTGCTGGTTTTGCTGGTTTTTATCTCTTTTGCAAAAGAGTGGATCAGTAGCGAATTGGTAGCAATCACAGCTTTGATTGCCTGTGTGTGGGCGGGGTTGTTGTCGATGGATCCTTCGGCGCCTAACTACGCGCTGGGCGTTTTTGGTCATTCGGCTCCTATCACGGTTGCTTGTATGTTTATTCTCAGTGCTTCTTTGGAGAAGACTGGGATTATTGAGCACTTAGGGGAGTGGTTCGAAAAAATGGCAGGGGACACGCCTTTCCGAGCATTCGTGGTGATGCTGTTCCTGGTGGTTTTTCCTTCGGCCTTGGTTAATAACACGCCTGTGGTGGTGGTGTTCATGCCTATTGTTTTAAGTCTTTGTCGTCGTCGAAATTATAAGGCGTCACGCTTTTTAATCCCTCTTTCTTACGCAGCTATTGTCGGGGGAACACTGACAATTATAGGAACCTCGACTAACTTGGTTGCTGCTGAGATTGCTCAGGCAAAAGGGGTCAATGAGTTGACCATGTTCTCGATTACGCCTTTGGGGATTGTTTTCGTCGTGATTACCTTTGCGTATTTAATGACCATAGGTCGCAAGCTTTTGCCAGATCGTGTGACCTTAGCTTCCTTGATCGATTCAGAAAGCAGTCGTGAGTTCATCACGCACGCAATTGTCCCAGAGTCTTCTTCATTAGACGGAACGCATTATCACGAGACGTCTCTTTATAGCTCGAAGAAGGTCAGCGTGATTCAGATTATCCGTAACGGGGCGACTTTGAAAACGCCTTTGAAGGATGTTTATTTCCGTGCAGGCGATGAGATTGTTCTGCGTGGGCATATTGATGGTGTGGCGGAATTGAGCTCGAGTGGTGAAGTCAAGATGGCCGGTGAGCATGATCCTTTTGACCTGGTTGGTGTTCGTAAAGAAACCGCGATCTTAATGGAGGGTATTATTGGACCGAACTCTAGCTTAGCTGGGCGAACGCTTGCTGACCTTAACTTCCGTCGTAAGTACGGTGTGATTATTCTGGCGGTGCATC
>CALLBE010000194.1 GCA_938001985.1 uncultured Verrucomicrobiales bacterium
CACGTATTTGATTAATTCTAATTCATTAGTATTTGCCGCTGAGTCTGAAGATGTTTCTGAAGACCTTCTTAAATTACTTAACAAGTAACCCTTGAATTATACTGGTTAATGAACCGGTTTAAGCTTACTTTACAAGAGCTCGCAACGATCATTGCGGGCTCTATTGTTTCTGGAAATTCAGAATCTGTTTTTACCAACATTGAGTCTCTAGAGAAGGCGCACTCTTCTGACGTTAGTTTTTTAGGGAATTTAAAGTATCAACAAGACTTTGAGAAAACTCAGGCTGGTTGTGTGATTGTTCCTAAAGGGGTGTCCGCACCACAGGGCTCGGAGGTTTCTTTGATTGAAGTTGAGAATCCCTCAGTTTCCTTGGCCGTATTAACAGAATACATACAAAACCTTGATGCTCCTGTATTGAGGGGCGTCAGCGAACAGGCTTTTATTGATGATTCTGTGGTTTTCGATGCGGAGGAAGTTTTTATAGATTCTGGCGCTCGTGTTATGGCCAATGTTACTATTGGTAAGGGCTCTCGTATCGACAGTGGGGTTGTTATTTATCCAGGCGTTAAGATAGGTGAGAATTGCCATGTTCAGGCTAATGTAGTCATCCGTGAAAAGTCCCAAATTGGTGACCGTTGCATTATTCAACCCAATGCGGTTATTGGATCGGACGGTTACGGCTATGAATTCATAGAAGGGGCGCACAAAAAAGTCCCACAAATTGGGATTGTTGTTTTGGGCGATGATGTGGAAATTGGCTCCAACACCTCGATTGACCGTGCACGTTTTGGCGAAACGGTTATTAGAAAAGGAAGTAAGATTGATAATCTCGTTCAAATCGCTCATAATGTTAATATTGGAGAGCATTGTTTGGTGGTTTCTCAATCAGGTGTTGCAGGAAGTAGTAGTTTGGGTAATTACACCACGATTGCCGGTCAATCTGGAGTGGTTGGACACACGAAGGTTGGGGATCAAATTGTCGTGATGGCTAGATCTGTGGTCACCAAAGATATTAGTGAAAAGGGTTATTATTCAGGCTTCCCTGCTAAGAAGCGGATGGAGGAGAACCGCTATCAAGCGCAGCTCAAAAAAGTACCTGATTTACTGAAGCGAATCAAAGCTTTGGAGGCTGAGTTGCGTGCTTTAGAGCTTAATAAGTAGTAAGCTTAGTCTCTGTCTCCTTAGGCTATTTAAATTTACGTTGAACTGAGGCTTATATTAAAGTATAGATTGAACACTTTATGAAAAAACTCCTCTTTGTAATTTCTCTGTTATTTTTAAACATTTGGGCTCAAGAGCCTCAAACAGAGCTACGGCAGAGATTCCCAGATAGAGCCTCTTGGGAAATCAACTATGTTAATGATGCCAAGTTTTCTGCGTATTTAGACGACTTGGCTTCAGATGGTTTAAGAAAAGATAAGCCTAAGGAGATTACCGCCAAGCTTAATAGGTTTTACAGCCAAGCTCGTCGCAAACCGAATAGAGGGCTCCAGTCAAAAGAGGTGATTAAAAATAAGAAAGATTATTATGAAATTTTAAATTATCAGGACGTGAATCGCCGGACAACTCGCTACATTTTAAATCAAAACTTTGCCTTTACAAAGCACTCTAATTTCCCGCGCTATACAACTTCAGGCAGGTCTGCTTTTGTTGACTCGAAGTACACAGAAACAGACTTTCCACCTTCCGCTAAGCTAACGAAGTCACATTACAGAGGGGATGTTATTATTGATAATAAATTATTCCAAGTTTACTCGATTCCTGATGCGGAAAGACCAATTTCTCAAAAAAAATTGGTTCATCTATGGTATATGCATCGCTCACTTGAGGAGTATAGAAATCAAGGGGAATACGACTCTGAAGACAGCGATCTTGCCCTTGAGGATCAGGAGAATGAGCAACAGGAAGAGGAGGATGCTCCCCCTTCAGCAGTCAAGCTCCCTTCAGAAAAAGAGATGCGAGAAGTTGTTTTTGGTAAGAGATCAGCTGTTTTTATCATTAACAAAAGAACGAAGCGACCGTTTCTAATCAAAAATAAAAATACCATTAGGCGTTTTAAGCAGGTAGCTCCAAAAACGTTCCCTAAACTTCCCCCTGAAATTGAGCGATTTGTTAAGTTTAATCCTAAAGAATTCGCTAAATAAGAGGTTTCAAAAAACTCAGCTTGATTGTCTAGAGGGAGTTGCCTAGCTTCAGTGCTATGTTACAGGCAGGTTTCGTAGGACTTCCAAATGTTGGAAAATCAACTCTTTTTAATGCGGTTACGCGGACTCGTAATGCGGAGGCTGCTAATTACCCATTTTGCACCATTGATCCGAACGTTGGGACGGTGCTGGTTCCTGACGAACGCTTGGCTGTTTTGTCAAAAATGTCAGGTTCAAAGAAGCTGCTTCCCGCCGCTATCGAGTTCGTTGATATCGCAGGAATCGTAGAGGGTGCTTCAGAGGGTGCTGGGTTAGGAAACAAGTTCCTTTCAAATATCCGAGAGGTTGACGCGATTGTTCAAGTGGTTCGTTGTTTTGAAAACGATGACATCATTCATGAGTTAGGATCTGTGGATCCTATCCGAGATATCGAAATCATCAACTCGGAGCTTATTTTAGCGGATTTAGAATCACTCACGAAGCGTAAGGCGTCTCGTGAGAAAAAAGCAAAAGGAGCCGATAAATTAGCGAAGGCTGAAGTTGAGCTGTGTGCTAAGTTGATCCCTCATTTAGATGAAGGAAACCCAGCCATCACCTTGGAGCTTTCTGCTGAAGAATCGGACTTGTTAAAAACATTCCACCTTTTATCGGATAAGGACACCATTTACGCCTGTAATGTAAACGAAGATGAGCTAGCAGAGGCGGTTAAAAACCCGGATGCACATGCTTTGGTTAAGCAGGTGATTGATTACGCAGCTAAATCCCATAATGCCGAAGCGGTGGTGATCTCGGCAAGAATTGAGGAGGAAATGGGAGAGCTCGAGCCTGAAGAGGCAAAAGAGTTTTTAGAAGATTTGGGCGTTAGTGACAGTGGGGCTTCTAACTTGATTCGTTCGGTTTACAGCCTACTTGGGTTAAAAACTTATTTAACAACTGGAGAGCAAGAAACACGAGCTTGGACCATTAAAGAAGGGGATAAAGCTCCAGCAGCGGCGGGCGTGATTCATACTGATTTTGAGCGTGGTTTTATTGCGGCTGAAGTGGTTCATTATGATGACTTGGTTGAACTTGGCTCAAAAGCTGAGGCTAGAAATTCTGGAAAGCTTAGAATTGAAGGTAAAGAGTACGAAGTCAAAGACGGCGATGTCATTGAATTCCGTTTCAACGTTTAATTGATTTAATTGAGCTTAGGGGTTAGTCAGCCTTCACGCCATTTGTCCATTGAGTTGTTCTCCTGCGAATTCTAAGATTTCATACCCAGAAGCTTTGCCGGTGGCGAAGCGTCGGGAGGAGATCATTGAGGCGTGGCGAGAGTCTCAAGTCATTGTTTTAGTCGGGGCTACAGGTTCGGGAAAAACAACACAATTGCCTAAAATGGCATTGGAGTTGGCTCGTGAGCGATCGGCTTCTAAGGGTGGTGAAGTTAGAGGTCGGGTCGGTTGTACTCAACCTCGCCGTATTGCCGCAACGTCAGTCGCCAAACGAGTTTCCGAAGAGCTGGGGTTCGAACTTGGTAAGGAGGTGGGTTATCATGTTCGTTTTGATGATCGTTACTCCAAAGAGTCGGAAATAAAATTCATGACGGATGGGATTCTGCTAGCGGAAACCCAGAATGATAAGGAACTCAAGCAGTACCATACCTTAATTATTGATGAAGCCCATGAACGCTCATTAAATATCGATTTTTTATTGGGCTATCTAAAGGGCCTGTTACCCAAACGGCCAGACTTCCGTTTAGCCATTTCATCCGCCACCGTTGATGCGGGCGGTTTTTCTGAGTTTTTTGATAACTGCCCTGTTATTAATGTGGAGGGTCGAACGTTCCCCGTGGAGGTGGAATATTTTCCTCCGAGGGACGCTGAGGAGCTCTCTGCTCATATTGTTCGTTCAGTGGA
>CALLBE010000195.1 GCA_938001985.1 uncultured Verrucomicrobiales bacterium
AAATCTAAGGTTAATGAACGCTCAAGATAAGAAACGAATTGGTGTTTTAGGTGGCGGCCAACTGGGTCGTATGTTGTCCATGGAGTCACGCCGCATGGGGTCTGAGATCACCCAATGGACAGGTGGCGAGAACTCTGGAGCGGCCAATATGGCTTCTGATGTTTTGTTGAATGCATTTGATGACCAAGCTGGCCTTGAGGCTTTTTTACAAGCAAGTGATGTCGCAACTGTAGAGTTTGAGAACATCCCAACTCAGCTCTTAGAAAGCATTGCCGAGCACATCCCCACCTACCCTGATGCCAAGGCCGTTGGCATTTGTCAGAACCGTGACCATGAAAAAACATTCTTCAAGTCTCATGGCATTCCAACAACGCCTTTCAGAGTCGCAACGACGGAAGCCGAATTAGCCGCTGCTTTTGAGGCAATTCCAGGAGATGTCATCATCAAAACACTTCAATTTGGCTACGATGGCAAAGGTCAGTTGTCAGTATCGCAGGACGAAAAAACTGAAGTGAAAAAAATCTGGGCTGAGTTTCAAGGGGCGCGCGTGATTGTTGAGAAAAGAATTCAACTTCAGGGAGAGCTCTCCGTCATGATTGCACGAGGCGCTGATGGCGAGTGCATCACTTACGACCCTGCTGAGAACATCCACAAGGACCATATTCTCGACCTTTCTATCGTTCCGGCTCGATTTAGCCCCGAGATTCTAGCGCAAGCGCAGGAAATCGGCAAAAAAATAGCCACCGCTTTGGAATACGTTGGCGTTCTTGGCGTTGAGTTCTTCATTGATGAGAACCAATCCATCCTAGTTAACGAGATGGCCTGCCGTCCTCACAATTCAGGTCACCACACCCTAGACGCTTGTGAAACCTCACAATTTGAACAACAGGCAAGAGTAGTTAATCACCAACCTCTGGGCAGTCCGGCGCTTCTCAAGCCTGTAGTCATGTGGAACTTATTAGGAGATCTATGGCCAAGCAGCTCTCAAGAGCCTGATTGGACCCCTGTTCTCTCAACACCAGGTGCCACTCTACATCTCTACGGTAAGACCTCAGCTAAGAAAAAGCGTAAAATGGGTCACGTCACCTTTGTGGCTGACTCCGTAGAAGAAGCTTTATCAAAAGCCGAGCATTGCCGTCAGGCCATGAATTGGTCGGCCTAATAGTAATAGGCTATAGCCTATACCCTAATGGCTTAACGACTGGCTCAGACTAAAAAGTAAAAGCCAGAGACCAAAAGCTAAAAGCACACAAAAGGTTTAATCGCAATCAGCCGGGCTTATCGAATTAGATATCTAATCGTTACGATAAGAGCTCGGCTGCATTTTTTCTATAAAGGACAACCACGGGAAGCAACACTGCAATAAAAGCACCAACCACGGCGCCTCCCAGTTGCCAGAACAAATCAGAACTTGGATAGCTCAAGGTCAAACTAAGTCCCAAAGAAGCCTGAAGTGTTGAATACGCTATCAACAGCCCTCCATAAGCCAACGCGACTCCTAAGATTAGCCCCAAGAGCACGCGACCGCCAACGTTCATGATTTGGAGTTTTAATAGATCGTAAAAACTCCCCCCCAAACTCCTAGCAATCACATATTCTCGGCGATGCGTGTAAGTGATGACGATCATCAAGGTCGACAAGGTAATATTCACCACAATAGCCAGCCCCCAAGAAACGGCCGTGAATAAGTTCAAGACAGGCTGAATGAAGGAATGAATCAACTTAAAGATCTCTTCTAATGGAGACGCAACCGTCGTGGCTGTCTCTTTTGCTAATTTATCCATTAACCAAAGACGACTCCCTGGGGATTTAAGCTGAATTAATATCGCAGTAACTTCGTCGGAAGCTTTTTTAGTTGGTTTGGATTTTATCGGCTTAAACACCGAGTGAGTCTTGATTTCTTGTTGGTGAACCGCCCAGACAGACGCTTGATCCACAAAAATGCCCTTATCTTGACTGGTGTGTGATGGCGCCGCTATTCCCACCACTTGATAAGAAAACTGATCGTGAGTCGCTTCGCTTTGATTGAAATCAATCCCATGTTTCCCTTGAAAAGTATCGCCTATTGAAAGCTGAAGCTTCTGAGCCACTGTGGAACCTAAAACCGCTTCAAACGAACGCTCAAACAAGCGCCCTTCTTTTAACTTCATCAATGGTTCTGATGCATTCAGCCCCTTGAGTTTGAAAAAATCCTGAGTTGTCCCTATGATCCTGAACCCCTTTAAATTATCTCCGAGTGAGATCGGCACCGCCAACTCAACACTGGGGTTATTCGCTACCACCTTCAGGTGAGTTTTAGGGATATTACCCGTTGGCTTGTCGAGATGGTAAATCGAGCTCAAGACACTCTGTAAAGGACTGCCATGAGCCCCCATGATCAAGTCACAATACGCCGCCTCCTTCTTCAGCGCATGATTCAAGTCCTTGCCCACCACATTGACCGCAATCATTAAGGCGATCGCCAGAGCAAATGTCACCGAAGTTGCTGTTAAAAAAAGCGGACGACTCAATAACTGTCGCCAAGCAATGGAGGAAAGGTTCATTTAGATTAGCGAATAAAACTGATCAAAGCCTGAGAATTGGAAGGGAGTTGCGTGTTCTTTCTTTTGAGTAAGGAAATTTCACGTTTGGCCTCTTCATTTCTGATTTTTTTGAATAAAATCTTATCACGACAATTCTCTGAAACCGCCAGCTTCGGCACGATACAAACGCCCATACCCTCCTCCACCATGCAGAGAGCTGTATTCAACTGCTCGCATTGGAATTTCACCTCTTCAGGACGCATTTTACAAACCGCCAAACTCTGAGAACGCAAGCAATGCCCTTCATTTAAATGAATGAAATGCTGACTTTCAATGTCACGAAGATCAACGTCCTCAAGAGTCAAATCCACTCCAATCTTCGAATCTTTAGACTCCTTAGGAACCGCCAACAATAGAGGTTCATAAAAAAGCACTTCTTTCTCTAAACCATATTTCGACAACACCTCATCAGACACATCACTCAAAATAGCAAAATCAATGTCAGCAATGACCAAGGCGTTCACCAAATCCATGGTGCGTTTTTCTTGGATAATGAAATCAACCGAATCATGTCGCTCGGTGTAGGGCTTTAACAACTTAGGGATCAAATAAGGCGCCATGGTTGGAATCACGCCAAACTGTATTACGCCTGAATTGATATTTTTACGACGCTCGAACTCTAAGGATAAACCCTTTTGTTCATTCAAAATACGCTCAGCATAAGGCAAAAACACCTTACCCGCTGAAGTCAACTCAACCCCACGAGAGCGACGAATCAAGAGTTGCTCCCCTACTTTCTCCTCTAATTTTTGAATCTGCTGACTGATGGCTGATTGGCTCACCTTTAATTTATCAGCTGCTGAAGAGATTGAACGCGTCTGCAGAACTTCTACAAAGACCTTAAGTTGTCTATCTTCCATCACACTGTTTCCAACGACCGTTCATGATTCGATTGTCTAAATATTTACACACCAGCGCTCAAACTAGCCCAATCTAATCTCCTCAATCGCCTGTGCCATGTCCGGAGCTTTGAAGGTGGTCGAGCCGGCAACAATCGCGTTGGCTCCTGCTTCATAAAGTTGAGCCACATTGGCCGGACCAGCCCCTCCATCAACCTCGATATGATAGTTTAAATTATTCTGCTCACGATAATCACGAGCCTTCGCAATCTTAGGCAAGACCTCAGGCATGAACTTTTGCCCACCAAAGCCAGGATAAACCGTCATACAGAGCAACAAATCCACTTGATCCAACCACGGTTTAGCAGCCTCCAATGGCGTGTCCGGATTGATAACAATACCGGTTTTTGCCCCACCCGCTCGAATCATCTCTAAAGACTTCGCCATGTCATGCTCGGCCTCCACGTGAACAGAAATCAGATCTGCACCTGCTTTTAGAAAAGCAGGGATATACTGATCTGGATGACTCAACATGAGGTGCACATCAAAGAAAATGTCATTATTTTCATGCAACTGAGCCACCACATCAGGACCAAAGGAAACATTCGGCACAAAATGACCATCCATAATATCGAGATGCAACCAATCCGCCTTCGCATTGATCGCACGCGACACCTCATCCCCTAATTTGGTGAAATCAGCAGCTAAAAGAGACGGCGCAATGATTCGGTCATTTTTAGTAAATTTTTTCATAAAAAAAGGCTACTGAATGAAGCGGGTATTTTTCCAGATAAATCTTAAAAACTAATTCACCGCCACTCCAAAGACATAGGAACCTCCAAAAAGAAAGAGGACGAAAACCACCACCCCTATCAAAGACGTCACAACATCATTGACACAGCCCTCACTCCCCCAATCTAACTCCACTCTGCCAAAAGTAACAATTCTTACAAAAACATGACCAATAAAGCCAAAAATAGTCAGGAAAATATATTCCATAAAAAATTGTACTAAAATATCTACAAGGGACATGAGTTATAAAAGATAAGGAGGTAGAATTAACATAAACAGCATTCAGCTGTTGTCTCTCTTTTTTATAAAAAAGAAGAGCTATTATTTATTACTACTCTGATAAAATTAAGAGATCACTTCAACTTCATTATCATCAGTTCAAGCACAACAAATTAACAAAAAAATAAAGACACCAACAATTCAAGCAATTAAAATACCAATTTAAACCTTTACAATAAGCACTTAAAATACCAATTTAAAAAAGATGAGTGCAACCCTATCAAACCAAACTATAGAAACCGTTAAAGCTACCATCCCGTTTCTCATGCAAAACGGGGTTAAGTTGACTGAACTTTTTTACAAACGCCTCTTCGAGGCCAACCCTGAAGTCGGCGAGTTTTTTAACCGTTCCAACCAAGACTCAGGAACTCAACAACGAGCATTGGGAGGCGCGATCTGCGCGTTTGCTCAAAATATCGAAACCCCAGAAAACTTAGCTGAAGCCATCAGCAAGATTTCAAACAAACACGCTTCCCTTGGGATTCAACCCGATCACTACCCTATTGTTGGTAAACACCTCTTGGGCGCAATTGATGAAATGCTCAACCCGGCTCCTCAAGAAATCCTAGACGCTTGGGCAGAGGCTTATGGGTTTTTAGCAGGTGTCATGATTGGTGCTGAAAAGAACCTTTATGAAGATCAACAGAATGCTGAAGGTGGCTGGAATGGCTTCAAAAAATTAGAAGTCTTCAATCGTGAGACAGAAAGTGAAGTGATCAGCTCCTTTTATTTAAAGACAACAGACGGCTCACCGCTCCCTCCGTTCAAGCCTGGTCAGTACTTAACGGTGCGCGTTCCAGATGGCGAAGGATCAACCACGATGCGCAACTATTCGCTCTCAGGTTCAAACGAATCTGATTTCTACCGTATTTCGGTCAAACGCGAAGACGCCAGAGATAGTGCTACGCCTAAAGGGTACGTCTCCAACTATCTCCACCATAATGTTAAAGTGGGTGATTTATTAGAAATTGGGCCACCTTGCGGGGACTTCTTCTTACAAGAACACTCAAAAGACCAGCCCCTCTTATTCATCTCCGGCGGAGTCGGCTTAACGCCTCTACTCTCGATGCTTCATAGCAGTAAAGAGCACAATGCCACCTTTATTCATTGTGCCATTAATGGAAAACTCCATGCGCTACGTCACGAGGTGGAATCAATCGTGGAAGGTAGAGATAACCTCACCACTCATTTCAAATACAGTGATCCCAGCCCTGAGGACATCTTAGAACACCACTATCACAGTAAAGGTTACATCTCGGCAGAGTTCCTAGCGGATTATGTAACGCCAGAAACTGCGGTCTACTTCTGTGGTCCAAAAATCATGATGATATCCATCTATCAAGCTTTAAAATCAATGAACCATCCAAAAGAGCTCACTCACTTTGAGTTCTTTGGCCCTCAAGAAGACTTGGAAATCATAGAGGAAAGACAAGTGCTTTAGGCCAGTGATGAAATGGGCTATTTTAAATCTGAATCTAGGACAAAAAGCAGCGTCCATTCTAGTGGCATCTTTTTGCCTATTCAGTGTCCATTTCATCAGTTCAATCTTTCTACCTTCTCAAGAAACGCCTTACTTACTCCTGTCCATGGGAGCCGCGGTTATCATCATGACCGCAACGCCACAACGCTCTGTGGCTAGCTATAAGGCTTTCTTTTTAGGCAATATGGTTTCCGCCTTGGTAGGCGTCTTTATTGCCAGTTTTGACTTACCGATGACGCTTGCGTTGCCTTTAGGGATTGGTTTAGCCATGAGCGCTATGGCTCTATTAAAATGTGAACACCCACCAGGAGGTGCCACCGCCTTGTCTGCTATCATGGGAGGTGAAAAAATCCAAGCCCTGGGTTATGCTTACTGCCTAATGCCCGTTGGACTTAACCTACTCATCGTAGGCGCTATTATTTTTTGCTATCGACAGATCAACAAGTCTTACTTTGCTGAATGAGTCGGCATCGGATATCCAAGCCGTTTAGCCTGATATAAATAACGCTTTAGAAAACGCTTGGCGTAAGACTCTGATCTGAAAATTTCAATTAAAGAAAGACGATCACTCTCCTCCTCAAACTGCTCTTGTAATACCCAGAGCAAACACAAGAGCATGGGCAAGTGGTTCTGTTCGCTTTCGTCAAACAAACGACGAGCCAATCGATAGGCTTTATACCTCTCTTCTTCGTTAGGAATTCGAGCCAACGCGTACACCTGCATTCTTTCGTATTTTCGAGCGGTTGCCTCAAAGGCTAAACTTTGATCACTCCCTCTTTCTGCGCCCTGCTTTCTCGCAATCTCAGAAGCCTTACGATAATGCTCCACCGCCAACAACAGTTCGGGGAATAAGGCTGGATTCACATACGTACTTGCCGCCTGAACTCGCAAGGGCAAGTCATTAGGGTTCTTACGAATACCCGTTTCATAAAACGCCTTCCCCCTTTTATAAAAATACTTACGCTCAGCTAAACTCTTCCCTTCTGCCTCTCGCCCTCCATTCACAGACAACAACCAACCCGGCATTCGCCAATGACTTGATTCTGTAGGTTGCAACGCTGTAATTTTATCATAATAACCCGCGATGGCTTCCCAATCTTTTTCTGAAAAAGATTCGGCCACTCTCAGCTTTAAAATCGAAGCCAACAAAGGACGAAACCCTCCAATCAAAGCCGAAAACTCCTCCACACTATTAGGAATAACAACCATCGGGCTACCCTGCTCATTAATCGCAGAATACCGCCTTTCTTCTACTAAAAAGCCC
>CALLBE010000196.1 GCA_938001985.1 uncultured Verrucomicrobiales bacterium
GATAATCCGAATATTACGGATGAAGAGCTTCAACAGCATATCAAAGGCCCTGATTTCCCATGTCACTGTGAAATCCGTGGTTATAAGGGGATTGATAAATACTTTAAGACAGGCCGTGGTAGCGTTAAAATGCGAGGCACCATGGAGGTTGAGGATAACGACACAGGTCGTTCTAAGATCATCATTACAGAAGTGCCTCATGGCGTGAACCGTGCGACCCTGCAAGAGAGAATTGCAGAGTTGGTAAGGGATAAAGTGCTTCCTGAAATTTCAGAAATCCGTGACCTTTCTTCCGAATCCACACGTATTGAGCTTTATTTGAAGCGTGAGGCTCGCCCTCAAGTGGTGGTGAACCAAATTTACAAGCTCACCGCTATGGAGACCTCGTTCGGGGTTAACATGCTGGCTATTCACGATCGCCGTCCAAAGCAGCTTTCGGTTCCTCAAGCTTTAGATTGTTACATCGAGCATAGACGTGAAGTGGTGATCCGCCGAACGCAACACCTCTTAGACAAATCAGAAGAGCGTGCTGAGAAGCTAGAAGCCTTCCTACTAGCCCTCGGTCATTTGGATGACTTCATTAAGATTATTAGAGATTCTAAAAACCGTGATGAAGCAAGAGCGGGTCTTAAGGCATATGAGTTCTCAACGAAAACAGCCGAGAGCCTAGGCATCCTGATTCGTAATCAAGCGTCAGTTCAAGACGGTAAGTACGTTTTCTCAAGCAAGCAGGTTGATGATATTTTAGAATTACGTCTCTATCAGCTGACCGGCATGGAGCAGGATAAGGTCAAAGGTGATTACGATGGTGTGATCGTCGAGATCCAAGACTACCTAGACATTTTAGCAAAAGAATCCCGAGTTCTTGCTATTATTAAAGAAGAGCTCGACGAGATTAAAGAGAAGTACGCGACACCTCGTATGACGACGATTTTACCGGATGAAGGTGAGATCTCTATTGAGGACTTGATTGCGAATGAGCAAATGATTGTGACCATCACGCATGGTGGCAATATCAAGCGAACCTTGGCTGATCAGTTCAGAGTTCAAGCTCGTGGCGGTAAGGGTGTTAAAGGCGCGAAAACGAAGAAGGCGAATGAAGAGTCTGAAGACTTTGTCGAGCACCTATTCTCAGCTTCCGCTCATGATTACCTGATGTTCTTCACCAATACGGGTCGAGTCTATGTAGAGCGTGTTTATGAACTTCCTGAGGCGGCTCGAGCGGCTAAGGGGCGTAGTATTCGCAATGTGATCAATCTAGACGCAGACGAGAAGATCGCAGCTGTACTTCCTTTAGAAAGAAAACTTTCAGAGTCTAAAGAGGACATCACCTTTGGAGAAGACAGTGGGTTTATCTTCTTTGCAACGAAAACGGGTAAGGTCAAGAAGTCCAGCCTGTATGACTTCAGAAACTTCAGAAAAGACGGTATCATTGCTATTAAGCTAGATGAGCTTGAAGAAGGTATTGTTAACGAGCTGATTGATGTTCGTTTGACAACTGGGGAAGATGAAGTTGGGTTGGTGACTCGTGAGGGTAAATCGATTCGTTTCTCAGAATCTCAGGTGAAATCTCAAGGTCGTAACACCGCAGGTATGAAAGGTATTTCGCCTGCACCTGGCGACTACGTTGTCGGATTATTTGTGGTCAATTCTTCCGGGAAGCTCCTTGTAGTTTCTGAGAACGGTATCGGTAAGCGTACCGATTATTCCGAGTACAGGCAGCAAAGTCGTGGTGGTAAAGGAATTATCACGATGAAGACGAATGAAAAGACAGGTTTAGTGGTCAGTGCGATCACGGTGGAAGATTCAGATGAGTTGATGCTTATCACTTCTGGAGGCCAATCCATTCGTATTCGAGTTGAAGATATCAGAGAGACAGGAAGAAACGCTTCTGGCGTTAAGCTCCTATCCCTCAATGGTAAGGAGAAGCTTCAAGACGTTGCTCGCGTGGTGAATGATCAAATCGATGATGAAAAAACCGAAGAAGAAGGAGACTCTGAAGAGCAGAGTGAACTGCTTTAAGATAGAGGTTTAGACATCAAGTCGAATCAACAAGATAGCTCGTTTTCCTAGATTTGGAAAAACGAGCTGTTTTTTTAATCCATGAAAATCACGGTCAATACAGAAGAGAAAGAGCGATTGGATGTCTTCCTCGTTAAAAATACGGAGTTGAGTTCATTGGGGTTGTCTCGCTCTCAAATTAAAAACCTGATTAAAGCAGGGAATATCACTTTGAATGGTGAGGTTGTTAAGGCCAAGGGAACCGTCGCTTTAAACGACCAAATTGAGGTTTCGTTACCGACGGAAAAAGATGAAACCCCGCTGCCGGAAGACATTCCTTTAGAGGTTTTGTATGAAGATGAGGATTTATTAATCATTAATAAACCACCGGGCTTGGTGGTTCACCCAGCCAATGGGAATGAGTCGGGAACTCTGGTTAATGCAGCCTTGTTTCATTGCAACGGTCAATTATCAACCGTGGGAGGAATAGAGCGCCCTGGTATTGTGCACCGCCTTGATAAGGATACGTCGGGTGCTATGGTTGTGGCGAAAACGGACAGAGCTCATACATCTCTTGTTGAGCAGTTCAGCGAGAGAAAAACAGAAAAGATTTATCTCGCGGTGGGTCAAAGCCATCCGGCGAAGGTTGAGGATACGATCACGGTGAACATAGGGCGACATCCAGTGAATCGTCAAAAAATGGCAGTGCTTGAACCTCCGAATGGTAAGGAGTCCATTACAAAATATAAGGTTTTATGCCATGAGGAGAAGACGGATAGTTCACTCATTTTGTGTCATCTACACACGGGGAGAACCCATCAAATCAGAGTGCACATGGCGCATATTGGATGCCCTCTGATTGGCGACCCTATTTATGCGAACCCAAGCCGTCAGAAAGCGAAGACAGGTCGCCTGATGCTGCACGCTTGGCATTTGTCAGTCACACATCC
>CALLBE010000197.1 GCA_938001985.1 uncultured Verrucomicrobiales bacterium
CGCTCTTATCTACTTTCCTTGGCTTCTGGCAAAGTCCGAACTTCGTATTGGCATCAGCTTATAGCTCCTGGCTATGGCCTCGTGGATAATAGGCTTGCCCCCTATAACAAGCTCCCTTCTTTTTACGCTTTTCAAACCTTAAACACACTTCTGAACAATACAGAAATCACTGCTTTTAACGCCGGTGACCACTTGGGACAAAAAGGGCTCTATTATCTTCAAGCGATGCGATGCGATGCTGGCAAGACCACCACGGTTGAAGCCTATTGGTCACATGATTCTAGGCATCACTTAACCACGGAGAGTGGGGAGGCATGTCAATGGGTTGATCAATCTGGCAAGCCTATTGATACCGAGCTCAAGGACTCAACTTTAACCATTGCAGATAGCGTTGTTTATAAAGTAACCACCTCAGTTTCCTAATAAAATAACTCTCAGTGCCGTATTTGACTTCTAAGTCTTGCTTCCTAGTTTTCTATTCTGTCTATTAAATTTCTATGCTTCCGTGGTTCAAAGACGATAACTTCCCTCTCTATCTAGCCCCTATGGCTGGGGTTACGGATGTAACTTTTCGTGAATTGACTAAAGAATTAGGAGCTGACGTCACCGTGACTGAATTTGTCTCTGCTGAGGGGATTATTCAGCGAGATGACCGAACTAAGAAATACACCGAATTCAGCGATCAACAAAGACCCACTGGGGTTCAATTATTTGGCTCTGACGGTGAACGCATGGGCGAAGCCGCCAAAAAAATCATCGACTGGAAGCAGCCTGATTTTATTGACATCAACTTCGGTTGCCCTGTCAAAAAGGTGGTGTCCAAAAATGGAGGATCTTCCTTACTCAAAGACTGCCCTGTTCTCGCTTCGGTGGCTAGAGGTATTCACAAGGCGGTGGGCGATCAGGTCCCAGTAACGGCAAAAATTCGAGTGGGCTGGGATGAACAAACCATCAACGCATTAGAGGTCACTCACATTTTAGAAGAAGAGGGAATGCAAGCCATTGCGATTCACGGTCGAACTCGTTCGCAAGGCTACACCGGAGTGGCGAATTGGGAGATCATCGATGAATGCGCTCGTGCTCGCAATGTTCCTATCATCGGCAATGGAGACATCACCACCGTTCAAGACATCGCGAAGCGAAAGAATGAAACCCAAGTGGCTGGACTCATGATTGGCCGAGCCGCCATGGAGCACCCTTGGATTTTTCAAGAGGCTAAGGCCTATCTAGAAAAAGGCATAATCCCAGAGCCTGTTTCCTTAAAAACACGCTGGGAATTTATGTTGCGTCACTGCGAAATGGCCCTCAACAGCAATCGATACGGCGATGAGTTACAGACGATGCGAAAAATGCGAGGTCGACTCATGTCTTACTGCAAAGGGTTTCCTAAATCTAAACACCTGAGACAAATTCTGTGTAAAGTCGAAACGCTCGAAGAGGTGAAAACCATTGCTCAAAACTTTATTTAACCCCTCGACTTTTTCTAACTTCATTCTATTTTTTCCCAGTGATCCCCCTAAATATAGAGAGATTAAAGGCAGGGCTTAAGTCTCAGCGCGAGGTCTATGGTTCAGCCTGCAGTTCAGAGGCTTCGCTTGTCTATGACCGCGTCAGCACCGACACCCGAAAGATCGAGACTGGAGATCTCTTTTTCGCATTAAAAGGAGATAACTTTGATGCCCATCATTTTTTAGAAACCGCTGTGGAAGCAGGAGCTAGGGGCTTGGTGGTTTCAACCTTAACTAGCGGTGAGGCCACAAAATTATGTGAATTAGCGGGCGATTCACTCTGTATTTTTTGGGTCTCAGACACCCTCCTTGCCTTACAGAATTTAGCGCAATATTGTCGCCAACAGCTCTCAATTCCCATTATTGCGGTGACGGGGTCGAATGGAAAGACGTCGACAAAAGATTTATTAAAGTCTGTCTTAGGTCAGAAATTCAAAGTCTCGGCCACGCTGGGTAATTTTAACAATCATATCGGGTTGCCACTCACTATATTAAACACCCAACCTGATGACGAAATTGCCGTTTGGGAAATGGGCATGAACCATCCTGGGGAAATCGCTGAGCTCGTGAACATCGGGACACCCACCCACGCGGTCATCTCAAGCATTGGAACCGCTCATATTGAGTTTTTTAATAATCAAACTGAAATCGCTGAGGAAAAAGCCAGCGTCGCCGCTCAACTGCCAGCTGATGGATCGCTTTTCGCCCCCATCGACACCGGATTTTCTGAGGTTTTAGAGAAAAATTCATCTGCTCCCATCACCTGGGTTGGGGACTCTCAAGGCCTCTCAGCTGCAAACTTAACCACCACAACCCAAGGCGAGCGTTTTGAGCTATCATTAGGCCAAGGACAAAGACTGACAGTTCAGCTTCCTGTCTTAGGCAAACACATGGTGGCCAATGCACTTCTTGCAGCAGCAGTGGGTGAGCACTTTGGCCTCTCGGCGAGTGAAATCAAAAAAGGACTCGAAACGGCGAAAATCTCAAGCGGCCGTCTTCATTTAATGGAGAAGAACGGGGTCACACTAATTGACGACACTTACAACGCCAATCCAGATTCCATGGTTGCGGCACTGGAAGTGTTGAATAGCATCACCCCTGTCAATGGAGGAAAAAAGGTAGCCATCCTAGGAAAACTAGGGGAACTAGGCGATCAAACGCTCTCAGGTTATCAAAAAGTAGCGCAACGAGCCAACGAGCTAGGCCTTGAATTGATCTGTGTAGGCGAGGAAACCCTCCCCATGGCGAAGCATTACGGAGACTCTGCTCACCACTTCACGAATCCCACAGAATCAGCTGATTTTTTAAAAACTTATTTAAGTCCTGGCGATGTTGCTTTATTTAAAGGAAGTCGAGCGGCAAAAATGGAAGAAATTTTACACAAACTATAACCTATGTTTTATCTACTATACGAATTTTGGCTGAATGCTTTTGAAGCTGGAGAGTCCTGGGCGGCTTCTTTTTCTTTTCTAAACATCCTTCAATACACCACATTCCGAGCGGTGATGGCATGTATCTTTGCCTTCACCTTGACCTTAATCATTGGTCCTAAATTAATTTTAAAACTGATTTCACTCAAGGCGGGCCAACCCATACGTTCCGCTGAGGAGGTTCATAAATTAGCCGAGCTGCATGAGAAGAAAATAGGCACGCCAACCATGGGAGGCCTCATCATCATACTCACCTTACTTTCCTCTGTACTGCTCTTCGCCCGCTTAGACAACCCATACATTCAAATCATCATGTTTGTCACCCTCAGCTTGGCTGCGCTTGGGTTTGTCGATGATTACACCAAGGTTAAGTCGAAGAAATCTGATGGGGTGAGCAGCAAAGTGAAGCTCGCTTGGCAATTCGTCACCGCTCTCATCGCCGCTTACTTCCTTTACTCAAATGCTTCCACCAATACTTATGAGTTGGTGGGTCAACAAATTTCAATCTCAGAGATTTGCTTCCCTTTACTCAAAACGCCTCTCTTTGATTTGGGAATAGGCTCCATTGTCTTTTTTATCATCATCATCGTGGGGGCTTCGAATGCAGTTAACTTAACGGATGGACTCGATGGGCTCGCTACGGGTTGTACCCTCTCAACTGCCTTTGCCTACGCCATCATTGCGTATGTAGCTGGGCATTTCTCCATTGGTAATGAGTATTTGAATATTCCTTACAACCCGCTGTGTGCGGAAGTTGCCGTCCTTCTGTTAGCCCTAATGGGAGCTTGTTGTGGATTCCTTTGGTTCAATGCCTACCC
>CALLBE010000198.1 GCA_938001985.1 uncultured Verrucomicrobiales bacterium
GCCACCATCGGACCTTTGGTATCTGAAGCTCCGCGACCCCAAATCTTACCCTCTTTAACAAAACCTTCAAAAGGCTCAATACTCATCTGATTGACATCCACGGTATCCAAATGAGGGCCCAACAACACTCGAGGCCTTCCATCAATAGGGGCAATACGAGCAATCAGGTTAGGACGATTGGGCAGGACATAATCCAACTCCACCTCAACGCCCAAAGGCTCTAATAAAGCCTTAATAGCGAGCGCCAACTTCTCCTCCCCCACATATTCGGAAGTTGTACCAGAGACCTCACTATCGGGACTGACTGACCCAATCTGGATAAAGGATTGTAATAATTCGACTGGGGTTTTCATTAATGAGTTGTTCATGAAGTGAAGAGGTTTGATTAATTGACAAAGCGCTATTTTTTAATCGAGAGACGGGTTGGCGTCTCTCCAATATCAAACCCGGCCTTAGTCAACGTGTCCCAAATATTTAATAGTTTTTGTAAGGGAAGTTTCTGATCCGCTAGCAACTCCACTTTTTGCTTTTGATTGCGTATCTTATAAGATTTTAGAATCAACAAAAGCTCGTCCATGCTTTCCACATCAACGGAATCCAGTTGCATCACTCCCTCCGCACTCACGACCAGCTTAGAAAAGTCAGTTGTAACAACCGTCGTCTTCATCTCCTTAGTCGTTGGAAGATCAATCACGAGCCCCAGCTTTTCAGCAGACTCCTGTTCACTCTCCTCTTTTTTAGAATCTTTGAACTCTGAGGTCACAATAAAAAACACGAGCAAAATCGACAACAAATCCACCATTGGTAAAATGGGGACATCCGGTGTTTTTCTTTTAGTGGCACTAATTTTCATGAATCAAATCACGCTGAGATTTGCTGAATAATCTTAGCCCCAATCTGCTCCAGTTCTGACTTCAAAATCTCAATTTTACGCACAAAGCTTGAGTGAAAAATCACGATAGGAACAGCCACCCCTAAGCCAGCGATAGTCGTGATCAATGCGGTTGAAATCCCAGAAGCAATTTCAGCATTATTCGCCTCCCCACCTTCGCCGCCAATGCCGAGGAAAACCCCCAACAAACCCGAGGCCGTTCCTAGCAACCCCAACAAAGGCGCTATGGTCACAATCACTTCCAAAACATTAAGTCCAGATTCCCAAGCTAGAACATAAGAGCGCCCCTTCGCTTCAGCCAAGGCTGTCAGTTGAGACTTGTCTTTGCTATTTTGATTTTTCAAATAGAGCGCCAACTGATCACTATAAACCTCAGGATTAAGTTGTTCAAAATTAATAGTTGCCGCCTCACAAGTGGGGGAAACCGCCTTATTTAAAAACAATTTGTAGAACTTATAAAGACTCACCGTCAGCCCAATAATCGAACAGGCTAAGATACTGATAAGGAAGGTTAACCCCAATGGGCTAAGGCTGGATATTAATTCATTCATAAGAGGTCTCGTGGTTTAATGGAAATAAAAGTTCATGGTGAAGTGCGTGGAATCCCCCCTTAACTGATCAACAAGTCTCTCAGGCATGGGTGGGATAGGCGCCAATCGAATGGCTCGAATGGTGAAGCCTTCTTGAATAGCGCCTAGGTCAGAGCTTCTATCAATTTTTTTAGTAAACTGTAAATTCTGAACTTTGCCATTCGGCGTTATTGAAAAGTTAACCACCACATAGCCAGGCACCAAATAATCGGCGTATTTACGACACGCACCTTGGAAGCGGCGGTTGATCAATTCGATGGCTTTTTTCTTGTAAATAGCAAGCTCGCTACGATTGGCCGTTTCCGCATCCGCCCCCCGACGAACCGCTCCGCCAGCTTGAAGCTCTCGATAATAGTTGGTTTTATACAAAGCCACCACGGTTCTGTTTTTAGACTGCCTCAGCTCTTTTTCTTTCTGAGTCGCCAGCAAGGGGTTGATTTTTTTTCGAGCCACTTCAATCACTTTACCGCGACCCAAATCCTTCACCTCTTTTTTTTGCTCTCCTTTAAGCGCCTCCTGATTGTTTTTAAGAAAAGAACTCGGCTTATCACTCTCACTTTGGGAGTCCAGCTTAGCCCCCTTTTGAGCCAATTCTGATCTTGAGGGCTGCTGGTTATCGCTCTTAGACTCTGAAGTACTCTCGGCCGCTGGCGACGGAATCTTTTCAAGAAGAGCCGCCTCAACCTCATACTGATCTCGATAACCACGAATCCCTCCAGCCTTTACTTGCTGAGTATTGGGCTTATCCAAATCACCCGCCAACGGTGTGGGAATATTCGAAGCCGCCACCGTATTCTTGTCTGCAATTTTATTGGTTTTTTGCATCGGCAAGGTTGGAGAAACTACAGGTGAGGATACAATCTCAGGCTCAGGAGGCTGGATCAAAGCGGTGAACTTCGCCCTATCCAACGCCACTTCAACTCCTATAGCAGCCTCGGCTTCACGTTTCGCTCGCTCCTTCTTAGCCGATTCTTCTTTTACAACCTGAGCTTTTTCCTTCCGACCTTTAACCTGGTTGGCTTCGGATTTATTTTTAACATTGAGGTTAACGAGATAAAAAAGAACCCAAACATGGAGCAATAAAGACAGCAATCCAGAGCCGACCTTAACGACGGCCTCTTTTGGATTACGGTTAGCTTGCATTCTTAAATAATAACGAAATCAGATGGGAAATATATTGAGATTAATTTTAATATTTGAACTTTGCTAGAAATAAAGGCT
>CALLBE010000199.1 GCA_938001985.1 uncultured Verrucomicrobiales bacterium
TTGGCGTTTGCCCTTCTTACCTACGAGATCACAAAGCAAATGGGTCTTGAAATGGTTGATACCCAACGTTTAGCCGTTTCTGCAGCAGTGGGTGCCGTAGTGGGCGCTGCTGTTGGTATTTATACTAAGTCTTTCGGTAAGTTACTGTACTTCTTCCTTTGTGTATTAATGATTCCAATCGCAACAACGGAGTTAGGTACAGATGCGTGGATTAAAGAGTTGATGACACCAAGCATGGGTGAATATGCGGGCTGGGCTATTGCTCTTTCTGCTCTGATCATGATGGTTCTTCGTTTCCAAGCGGGTATTCTTACCAGTCGCTTCTCACCTCCAGTGATTCTTGCGATCAGTTCATTCTTCTCTGCTGTTGGTCTTATTTGTATTTCCTTCGTTCCAGAAGGTCAGCTTGCCGTTGTGCTTTTAGCCTTCACTTTATACGCTGTTGGCCAAACATTCTATTGGCCGACGATTCTCGGCTTTGCTGCTGAGCAATACCCTAAGGGTGGAGCAATGACGCTAAACACAGTTTCTGCGATCGGTCTTCTTTCAGTGGGTATTATTGGAGCTCAAGTTTTAGGTGTCTTTAATGACAAGGCAACGATTGGTGAAGTTCAAAACGTTTCACAAGTTGTGTATGAAGATTCAAAGAAAGAGGCTTCATTCTTTGGGGTTAAATACACATCACTCGATAGAGGTAAGGCTCAGGCTGCTATTATTGCTAATCATGGCGAAGAGGCTCATTCAGATGCTATTAATAAGGCCAATCGTAAGTCATTGCGTTTGACGGCTTATTTCTTCCCTGCGCTTATGATGCTTGCCTTTATTGCAATTGCATTAGTATTCGCCGCAAGAGGTGGCTACAAGCCAGTTGTTTTGGAGGAGAAAGAATAGATTTTAAGCTCTTTTTACTAAACCTCACGCCTAAATCAGGTGTGAGGTTTTTTATTTCTAGAGGTTCGCAGTTGACGAGATTGGTTGTGGCGTTCAATTTGACGTTATGAAAATGCCTTCACGACAGTTTACTTCGGTACTCACTGCTTTTAATGACAATGACTGGCATTGTGATGTGGTTGAGGGGCAGGAGGTGTTGCAGACGATTTTTGACGCACACCATACCAAGGTTCATGTTTTAGCTCAGGTTTATGTGCCTATTAGTTGTTTGGCCATTGTGGGTGAGACGCAGATTAACTTTGATCCAGCTTACCAAGGGCATATTTTAGAGCTTGTGATGCGAGCGAATAAGCAGCTGACGATGGGTGCTTTTGAGGTTGATCTCGATCGCGGTATTTTGGTGTTTAGAATCACCAATTTGTTCGATAGGGAGCTTTTTGATAAAGATATTATCAGCTCAATGGTTCATTGTGTGATTGCAGAAGTTGATCGCCTTGTTCCTTATGTTTCCGTCGTGACTCAAACGCCGTATGATCTTTTGGACGAGTTATCTATTGAGAGATTATTGTTGAGAGAGGACCTGATTCCTCCTGTGCCAGGCGATCAAGAGGACTCGCCTTTGATTTAAGTTTCTAACGAATTCTTAGGGCTTGTTTTTTATTAAAAAAGAAGCAATCCTAGAGGTCGTAAGCTTACCTATTGTTGACTATGAAAATGATTGCTGTTGCCAACCAAAAAGGGGGCGTGGGGAAAACCACGACCACCATTAATCTGGGCACAGCATTAGCTCAACTGGGGAAAAAAGTATTAATCATCGACTTGGATCCTCAGGCAAATGCGACCAGTGGTTTAGGCGCTGAGGCGGATATTGATAAAAGTATTTATCCGGTTCTTATGGGGCAGGAGACAATTGAGAATTCAATCCAATCCACACGCTTCGAGTCCTTGGATATTGTGGTGGGGCATATGGATCTTTCTGGTGTGGAGGTTGAGTTGGCGAATAGTAACTCTAGGTTGACTTTGCTTAGAACGGCGTTGGCTCCTTTAAAAAAGAAAGAAGGCTATGATTACGTTTTATTCGATACGCCACCTTCTTTAGGGGTCTTGATGACCGCTTCTATTGCTTCTGCGGATGAAATTTTAATTCCTCTTCAGTGTGAGTGGTTTGGTCTCGAAGGTTTGGCTAAAATCACTCATATCATACGTCAGATCAGAGAGTCGGGTCATAATGATGAGCTCGCGCTTAATGGGATTGTGATGACGATGTATGATTCACGCACGAACTTGTCGAAGCAGGTGGTTCGAGAAGTGGAAACTTATTTTGCCGATGAGATTTATAAAACCAAGATTCCACGGTCGATTCGAATTAGTGAAGCGCCGAGTCATGGTCTGACAATCTTCGAACATGATCCTAGAGGGCAAGGCTCTCGAGCATACTTGGAGTTTGCTAAAGAGTTTGCAGCGCGCGGTTAGTTCTCCTCAAAATAAGTATAACCAGCCAACCCGGCTTTGTAGGTTTCGACTAGTTGACGGCGGATGGTAGGTGAGATGCGACCTTGTTCTACTGATTTTTCAGCAAACTTTCGGAAGCGTTTTTCAAGGTCCTTAGGCTCGTATTCAACATAGGATAAAACGTCAGCCACGGAGTCACCTTCCACTTCATGAGTGAATCTAAGCTCGCCGTCTTCCAGATCAATGGAGACGACATTGGTGTCCCCAAGTAGGTTGTGGAGATCTCCTAGTGTTTCCTGATAAGCGCCAACTAGGAAGGTTCCAACATGGTAGCTTTCTTCTTTGTTTAACGAATGAAGCAGGAGTGAGTTGTTGACGTCTTTTTCATCAATGAAGCGGTCAATCTTACCATCACAATCACAGGTGATATCGGATAAAATAGCAGGGTGATCAGGTTCTTCATTCAGACGGTGAAGCGGCATGATTGGAAATAATTGATCAATCGCCCAGGAGTCGGGTAGGGATTGGAAGACGGAGAAATTACCGTAATAATAGCTCACCAGGTTGTTTTGAAGGGCTTGTAGGTCTTCATGCGGGTTCTCCAACTTGGCTGACTCAGCTGCTATTTGAGTGCATAAATGCCAGTAGAGCTTCTCTCCATAAGCTCGGTCGCGTAAACCACAAGCGCCTTGAATAAAGGATTGTCGAATTTGATCGCGGTAGAATTGGATGTCGTTGAAAGATTCGAGTAAGCGGTTGGGGGCAATTTTTTCACGTACGGCCCAAAGGCTTTTAAGCATCTCATGAGCCTCGTCTAATGGGGGCTCTGGAGCGTCTAGGTTTTTGTATTCTGAAACAGCGAGAATATTAAAGACCAAGACCGAATAGTAGGCGACCACATAGCGCCCTGATTCGCTGACAATATTAGGGTGTGGGATGGAGTTTTGGTCGCAATGTGATTTCACCAACTCCAAAATGTTGAAGCAGTATTCCTTAAGCGAGTAGTTACAAGAGGAGGAGAAATCCGTGTGAGATCCATCGTAATCAACGGCGAGTCCCCCCCCTAAATCCAAGATTCCCATGGGAGCGCCTTCTTGGACTAAGTTTACATAAATACGAATGGCTTCAACCGCCGCGTTCCTGATTTCCTGGATATTAGGAATCTGGCTGCCTTGGTGATAGTGAAGTAGCTTGAGACAATGCAACTTGTCATGGGCCTTGAGCGTATCGACGACTTCAAGAACTTGCGATGAGTTTAATCCAAATACAGAGCGGTCACCGCCGGAGTCAGCCCAGTGGCCAGCTGATTTAGTTGATAAGCGGAATCGAATGCCGAGCTGAGGATCAATCCCAAGATGCTTTGAACGTTCGATGATGTGATCAAGCTCATCCGGCATTTCAATAACGAGAATGATTTGTAAGCCCGTTTGAGACGCAAGGAGAGCGAGGTCAATAAACTCATCGTCTTTGTACCCATTACAAATGATATAAGCATTGGGGTTGTGCATGTAGGCGAGAGCGGCGATTAGCTCAGGCTTGGAGCCAGCTTCCAGCCCATAATCGTAGTGAACGCCAAGCTCAGTGATCTCTTCGATCACCTGTTGCTGTTGGTTGACTTTGATAGGATAAACTCCTCGATATTGCCCTTCGTAATCGAGGGAAGCCATCGTGTCTCGAAAGGTTCGGTTGAGCTGGTGAATACGGTCATCTAAGAGGTCTCGACACCTTAATAACTGAGGGAGCGCTTGCCCTCGTTCTTTGAGCCCTTGAATGACTTTTTCTAAGCTGACAGCGATGGTTTCTTCCCCATCTTTTAAGTTCACGACGACTTCGCCATCGGAGTTGATATCAAAATAACCTTTTCCCCAACGGTCGATACCGTAGAGAGATTTCGATTCATCAATTGACCAG
>CALLBE010000200.1 GCA_938001985.1 uncultured Verrucomicrobiales bacterium
TTCGTACTGCTTAGTGAGTTCGTTTTTCTTATTCAATAAGACCTCAGAAAAAGCTCCGCGGAGAGCTAGTGCATCTGCCATGGTGTGGTTGCTTTTAGCAAAAGCAATCAAGTGGGTTCGCATTTCTTCTTCAATTGTCGAACACTCTTGATGTCTTTCAGGAGGAGAAATGAGCTGAATACTCGTGATTCTCGAATGAATGGTGGGAAGTAATCGGTTGGGTTTGGTTGAAAGTAAAAACAGAAGCGTTTGGCTAGGCGGCTCCTCTAAGGTCTTTAAGAAAGCATTTTGAGCCTCTGTGTTCATGCGGTCGGCATCGAGGATGACGCCGATTTTCCATTGATTGTCAGAAACAGACACTTGAAATGATCTCTCAAGCTCTCTCAATTGCTCGACTCGGATTCGACGTGACTTTGATTCCGGTGTGATGATGCGAACGGTTTCACTCACCCACTGATGCAGCGCTTTGGTGTTTTTAATTTCGGAAGGGATAGGCTCATCGCCAAATAGCCCCATAGAGTCATCGGACTCCATCGCGCTGGAAATCAGAGCAATGATATCGGAGGTCAGGCCTTCTGAGATATCAGAATATTCAGAAAAAATACCAAAAGCGTGGCTTAACCGCTTATTTTCATAAGCTTTTTTAATGTATTCAAACGCAATCTCTCTGGTTAATGCCATGCTGTTAACTCCAAAATTTATGAACAATGGGCATTTTTCTCCCCAATCCAAACGCCTTGCTCGTGACTTTCAGACCTGGAGCTGATTGTTGACGTTTCCATTCATTCAACTCAACTCGACGTTGAATCCAGCGAACAAGCGTTTCGTCAAACCCATGCTTGTCTATAATATCCTGTGCCGTGAGCTGTTGTTCAATATAAAGTTCTAATATCGCGTCTAAAGTGTCATACTCTGGTAGGCTGTCTTGATCTTTTTGATCCGGTCGAAGTTCGGCGCTGGGTGGTTTTTCGATCGTGTTCCAAGGAATGATTTCCTCAGAGCGGTTGATCCAGCGAGAAAGCGAGTAGACGAGTGTTTTAGGAAGGTCTGAGATAACAGCTAGACCTCCACACATATCTCCATAAATTGTACAATACCCAACAGCAAGTTCCGACTTATTCCCTGTGGTGAGGAGTAAGTGGCCCATTTTATTTGAGTAAGCCATGTTGAAGACACCTCGAATTCGGGCTTGGATATTTTCTTCCGTGACATCTTCCTCTTTGCCTTGGAAAAGTGGCGCTAGTGTTTGTTTAATCGCATCAAAGGTATCAGAAATTGGAGTTTCTTGACAGTGCATTCCCAGCTTTTTGGCTAGAGTGAATGAATCCTGAATGCTGCCTTGGGAAGAAAACTCACTCGGCATGGTGAGCCCATAAACATTTTCAGCACCAATCGCTTCAGCTGCAATCACGGCCGTGAGGGCCGAGTCAATGCCACCACTTAAACCTAAGCAAACTGAACCGAACCCACATTTTTGAATGTAGTCACGAGTCCCTAAAACTAAAGCGTTGAAGAGGAGTTCGTTCTCGTCGGTTTGATCGATGGTGGAAGGTGGTGTTAATTGAGAAGACGAGGTTGCCGTATCAAAAACACCGGTGGCTTCTTCAAAACCTGGGAGTTTGAGGCAGGTTTCCCCTTTGGCATTAAGGGCCATGGAATGCCCATCAAAGATCAGTTGGTCATTCGCACCGATCGCATTGCAGTAAACCACAGGGATTTCATATTTTTTAGCAATGTTATGCAGGATATTTTCTCGAAGTTGAGGTTTTGAAAGATGAAATGGCGAAGCACTCAAGTTGACGATCACGTCGACATTCGCTTGAGCGAGCTCTGTGACTGGGTTTTTCACATAAGCTTGTGTGGCTCCTGAATTCTCAATGTTCCAAATGTCTTCGCAAATCGTAACGCCAACGGATTTCCCATTTAATGAGAAGTGGTTGAGCTCATCGCAAGGTTGGAAATAGCGAGATTCATTAAAGACATCATATTCGGGAAGCAGGGATTTAAAGAAGGTTTGCTCAACCTTGCCATTGCGAACTAAGGCCGCTCCATTGCGGAAAGGTTTCCCAGGCGCTGAACTCGTATGGTAGTCCACATAGCCAATGAGCGCTGGGACTTGGACCATTTCCGTCGCTAAGTGATCTAAGGCCTGAAGGCATTTTTCAACGAATTGAGAACGAAACAAAAGATCTTGAGGAGGGTAGCCGACTAAGCTGAGCTCTGGGAATACGACTAAATCAGCACCTTGGTCCATGCATTCACGGTAAGCAGCAAGCATGCGCTTCACATTTTTCGGAAAATCTCCAACCGTGGAGTTGATCTGAGCTAGGCCTATTCTCATAAGGTGATTAAGCTCTACTTTTTCTTCTTAATAGGCAAAGTTTTTTTGTCATGTTTACAAACTCATTTCTTTATGGCAGAAGATTTTTATAAAATATCATGGCTGACTTATCAACGGAACTTCCAAAGGCATATGCACCTGTAGAGGTGGAAAAAGAATGGTATCAGCGTTGGCTCGATTCAGGGAGTTTTAATGCAGATGAGAACTCGGATAAAGATCCTTATGCTATTGTCATCCCTCCACCGAACGTTACGGGTATTTTACACTTGGGGCATGTTTTAAACAATACGATTCAAGATATTTTAGCACGCCGAGCGAGGCAGAAAGGGCTGGAGGTCTTATGGTTGCCGGGGACGGATCACGCAGGTATTGCCACTCAAACTCGAGTTGAGAAAGAAATCAAAAAAACGGAAAAGAAAAACCGTCATGATTACGGTCGTGATAAGTTTATTGATAAAATCTGGGACTGGAAGGAAGAGTACGGTGGGATCATCATCAAACAGCTGAAGCGCTTAGGCTGTTCTTGTGATTGGAGCCGCGAACGCTTCACCATGGACGAGGACTACAGTGAGTGGGTGAGTCATGTTTTTGTTGAGTTATTTAATAAAGGTCTGATTTACCGTGGTAAACGCATGGTGAACTGGTGCCCAGTCTCCTTGACGGCTTTATCAGATGAAGAGGTGATCATGAAGCCTCAGAAGTCTAAGCTTTTTTATATTAAATATGAAATTGTAGGAGAGCCGGGCGCTTTCATTGAAGTCGCAACCACTCGTCCTGAGACCATCATGGCAGATGTCGCTGTGGCGGTGAATCCTAAAGATGAGCGCTTCAGTTCATTGATTGGTAAAAAAGTAAGAAGGCCGTTGAATGATGCTGAAATTCCAATCATCGCTGCGGAAGAGGTTGAGATTGATTTCGGAACAGGAGCGTTGAAGATAACGCCAGCTCACGACCCGCTTGATTTTGAAATTGGTCAAAAGAATGATTTGGAAATCATTTCCGTGATTGATGCCAAGGGCGTGATCGATTGCCCAACTCTGGAGGAGTTACATGGGGTTGATCGCTTTAAAGGACGTAAGTTAGCTGCTGAGATTTTAGAAGCTAAAGGGCTGCTAATCAAAGTGGAGGAGCATGAGAATAATGTGGGTTACTCTGAGCGTGCAGACGTTGTCGTAGAGCCTAGAGTTTCCATGCAGTGGTTCCTTAAATACCCTTCCATCACGCCAGCTACGAATGCCGTGGAGAATGGTGAAATCACATTCCGTCCTGAGCGTTGGTCAAAGACCTATTCGCATTGGATGAATAATTTAAAGGATTGGTGTATTTCACGCCAATTGTGGTGGGGTCATCAAATTCCCGTTTGGTACCGTGCGGATAAGGTTACGGACTTAAAAGAAGCGGAGTCTTTAGACGCAACTAATTTAGACTCAGGGGATATTTATGTGGGTACGAATCCACCGAGTGATGAGTCGAACTGGGTGCGTGATGAGGACGTTATGGATACGTGGTTCAGCTCGTGGTTGTGGCC
>CALLBE010000201.1 GCA_938001985.1 uncultured Verrucomicrobiales bacterium
TTGAAGCTGCAACTCGACCCCTTCAGTCTCTCCTTCAGTGTCAAAACGAAGACCACCCGTAGTCTCTTCAGTCAATGTTCCTTCAATTTGGAAAACAGCGGCAGTCAGCTCAAGTCCAGAATCAAATCTATATTTCAATCCCGCTTCTACGTTAGTATAGGTATCTGCATCCAAGCCGTCACCCACATTATCGTATTGGCCTCCAGCACTGGGCTGAAAAGTCTCACTGTAACTTAGGTACAGTGACGCGTTCTCCTTGGGCTTGTAAACCAAGCCAACACGAGGACTTAAGTTACTATCTGAGTTGCCATCCGTATTGCCATTACCGATATCTGTTTCATCAATATCAAATGAGTCAAATCTCACACCCACCACGAAGTCAAGTTGATCAGAAATAGAGATCTCATCTTGAGCGTAAATGGAGTAAACATTCACATCCACATCCGTATTATCAGCTAAAGAACTGTTGAAATTGACGGCAGTTAATCCATTAATGCTTGTACCCGAACCATTGTTTAGTGTTCGAAGGCCAGCCAATGTGAAAGTTTCCTTATCGGTACCCGACGTGCTCCATTGAGCATTATAACGGTCCTGCTGAGAAGTGGTTCTCGTGTATTCTGCACCCACGATTACTTTGTGTTCCAAACCAAAGGCTTCGAGCTCTTGAATCAAGTTAGTTGATAAGTTAAAGTTTTCACGCTGAGTCGTGTCTAAATAACCATCCAGTGTCACTTGTTGAAGCGCTACATTGTAAGCAGAAGCGTAGAGATTCTGGTATGATTTATCAAAATCGCTGTACGAAGCCGTTACTGTTGCCTTAGCCGTGTCTGAGAACTTATGATCAAGTGTCGCTCGGAAGATATGACCTTCAGCTGAAGCTGTGTTCAATTCTGGATCACCAAAGACAATATCTTTAAGCGCCTCAACTGGCTGACCATTCGTTCCTGTAGGAATACCACGGTCAATGAAACGCTCATTATCTACAGACTCATAAGAAAGCTTTAATAAGGTATCTTCACTGAACGCTTTTGTGTAATCAAGCGTGATTCCATTTCTCGTACCATCGAAGTGGTCACGGTGATTTCTAAGATTTTCTTTAAGAAGGTTTAATCTGAAGGCCGAGTCCTCTGTCAGTGAGTAATTCTGATCAAACTCCAAGCTCGTCGCTCCAAAGCTATCAACGCTAGCCTTATAGCTCGTCGCGTCTGAGCCAAGCTCTGCTTTTTTAGAAACACGGTTGATCACACCACCCACGCCACCTCTTCCGAAGAACAAAGCGTTAGGGCCTTTGAGAATCTCAATTTGCTCTACATTGTATAAAGAACGGTAATATTGAACATCATCACGCACTCCATCTTGGAAGAAGTTAGCAGTTGAACGCTCTTGCCCACGGAATGAAACGGCATCTCGGTGACCTTCCCCTTGAGAAGCTCTCACACCCGGCGTATATTCAACAATCTTGCCGACGGAATCGAGAGCGCGGTCTTGTAACTCTTCTTTTGAGTAAGCGGAAATACTCTGTGGCGTGTCCAGCAAAGGAGTGCCTGTCTTGTTGGAAATTGTATTTTGAACAACCGTGGAGTCAGCGGTAACCTCAATTTGCTCATCAAACTGAGCAACGGCTGCCCCGATCGTTAAGGGGATCATCGCCGCCTTAAACATGCTTTTCTGTGTGCTCTTCATAACAGTGGTGCCTATAAAAACACCTATTGAGAACGAATGTCAATATCAATAACGGTCTAGATTTGATTTTTGTTTAAAAAACTTAAATCAACTGAGAAACCATGTGATCTACAAAGGCGTTGTGAGCAGGCACAATACGCAAGTAACCCTCATCATACTCCATAAACCCTTGCGCAAGGTATTGACTCAGCTGCACTTGATTTAACCCGCCTTGCCACTCCGACGCCAACCCTCGATGGGTTCTCAACTCAAGAGCAACTCGCTCAATCAAGTAGGAATCCATCTCGATGCGATCGGTCTGGTCTATGGCATTCCCCAAGTGCTGAACCCTTTTAATATAATCAGCCGTGTCAGAAACATTCTCGTAGCGAACTTGCTTTAAAGTCGAAACCGCCGAAGGTCCCAGCCCTAAATAATCATTACCAAACCAGTACGCCTGATTGTGCTTAGAAGTCGCGCCTCCCTTAGCATAATTAGATGTCTCGTACTGCACAAACCCGGAATCGGACAAGTAATGCTTAGTCAACTCGTAACACTCTGCATCCGCATCAGGACTCTCCTTAAACGTCCCCTGCTTCAACGACTCAAAAAACTGGGTGTCTTCCTCATACGTTAAATTATAAGCGGAAATATGGTTGGGCTTCAGCTCAACGGCCGTCGTCAACGTCTCTTGCCAAACCGTCAGCGATTGACCAGGAATCGAGAACATCAAGTCGATATTGATTTCAGGGAAATCAATACCCTTTAGAACTTCAACCGCCTTGATCGCCTCCGTAGGACTGTGCTCCCTGCCCAGCGTTTTTAACACCTGAGCATCAAAGGATTGGATCCCCAGTGAAATCCTAGACACGCCCAAATCCTTAAACAAATGAGCTTTCGAAACTCCAAAAGTTGCCGGGTTAGCTTCGAACGACAACTCCTCCAGAGCGCTCAAATCCCAAACCTTGCTCAACCCTTCGAATAGATAAGCCAAGTGCGAGGGCGAAAGCATAGACGGAGTGCCTCCACCAAAATACAGCGTCTCCAGCTGCGTGATCCCATACTGAGATTTGGCCCATTGAGCCTCCTT
>CALLBE010000202.1 GCA_938001985.1 uncultured Verrucomicrobiales bacterium
AGATAACCAACGCCCCAAAATCATGAACGGCTCCAATAAAGATAGACCCAAACAAAACCCACAACAACGCAGGAACCCACCCCCAAATAACCGCCAAAGCAGGCCCAACGATAGGACCCGTCCCCGCAATGGACGTGAAATGATGGCCGAAAACCACGCCCTTATCAGTCGGCACATAATCCTTCCCATCCTCCAACGCAATGGATGGAGCAACCGTCTCCACTGACAACTTAAAGATCTTACGCGACAAGTACCTCCCATAGGTCCGATAACTGACCACATAGAGAACAGCCGATAAAATCGCGATCAATAAAACTTCCATAGCTACAATTACCGTAAGAGAAACTGAAAAGAAATGATGGTAAAAGAATAAATTTATTTCAGCTTAAAATATAAATCCTCCATTCTTTTTTAAAATCACCGATTGACCAGCTAATGGAAACCCTGTACTCACGAGTTATCTGATTTAACCAAATTATGAACCAATTAGAACAACTTAAGAAATTCACGACTGTCGTTGCTGACACTGGAGACTTCACTTCAATGGAGGAATACAAACCTCAAGACGCAACCACGAACCCGTCTCTCATCCTAAAAGCTGCCGAAAAACCTGAATACAAGTACATCCTTGATAAAGCGGTTCAGGAGCACGCAGACAGCAACCTTTCAGGTGACGCGCTTGTTGAATCCGTAATCGATCGTATTCTTATTCTTTTCGGCCTTGAAATCCTAAAGCGTGTCCCAGGCCGTGTTTCAACCGAAGTTGACGCTCGTCTTTCTTTCGACATCACAGGCACCGTTGCAAAAGCAAAAGAGCTCATCGCCGCTTATGAAGCAGAAGGCATCTCAAGAGACCGTGTATTGATCAAGATGGCTTCTACTTGGGAAGGCATCAAAGCCGCTGAGGAATTAGAAAAAGAAGGCATTCACTGTAACTTAACTCTTCTCTTCTCATTCGCTCAAGCCGTGGCTTGTGCTGAAGCAGGCGTTCAGTTGATTTCTCCTTTTGTTGGCCGTATCTACGATTGGTACAAGGCTTCAACAGGTTCTGAGTATGTTGGCGCAGAAGATCCAGGTGTACAGTCCGTTACTAAAATCTACAACTACTACAAAAAGTTTGGATACAAGACTGAGATCATGGGTGCCTCATTCCGTAATGCAGGTCAAATCACCTCGCTAGCTGGTTCTGACTTATTAACCATCGCTCCAGGTCTATTGGCTGAGCTTGCGGCTTCAACAGAACCACTCACACCATCTCTCAACGTAGAAGCGGCAAACGCTGCTGATTTAGAGAAAGTATCTCTCGATGAAGCTGGCTTCAGATTCCTTCACAACGAAGACCCAATGGCTGTGGAAAAAACAGCTCAAGGAATCAGAGCATTCTCAGCTGACATCCTTAAGCTTGAAGCCCTTGTTAAGAGTTTACTCGCTTAATAGCGTTCAATAATTTATTTATTTTAGATGGTTTGCCTTGTTAATTCAGGGCAAGCCATTTTTATTGTTTATATGTCTCGCTTATTTCTATCTTTGTTCACCCTCCTTTTACTTGGCGTGGTTTCAGCTGAGATCAAAAGTAAAATCAAAAAGAAAGAGTGGCGAATCTCGACCCACTTAGAAGTGGATAAGCAAGAGCGATTCAGTTTTGAAGTCACCGTTAATGGCAAAAAAACTTACTTCTCTAAAAGCCCTGTCTTCACCCAACGCGACATTGACAAGGCTAAAGTCATCAAAGGCCCAGCCGGAACTTTTGGCGCCGTTTTCCGCCTCAAAAAACAAGCAGCCAAACGCTATTACGGCATTATTAATTTCAACAAAGGCAAAAAACTACTGACTTCCGTCATGGGGCGCAAAGTCGAGATCCTAACGATTGACTGGGCCAAAGAAGACCGACTTTTTGTGGTCTGGAAAGGGCTTAATCTCGAAGAAGCAAAATTTATTGAGACGAAGATTTCCACCCTCAAGGTTAAAAAGTAAACGGAAATGAAGCGCTTCCTGTTAGCCCTCTTTGTGCTCACCCCACTCTGGTCTGCCACCTCGGCTAGCAAGGTTCAATTCCCAACTAAGAACACAAAACTCCTTTCTAAAAACTACCCAGGTTTTTACATGCACACCCTTCGGACGACTGAAGGCGTGACAAGCAGACCTTGGCAAGGGGGCACTTACGGCTTCTCTCGGAATTTAAAAAAACACGGGCGCGCTTCCATTGCCACTCGTTTTCATGAAGGCATCGACATCAAGCCTCTTTCTCGAGATTCAAAAGGGGTCCCTAAAGATGTTGTCAAACCCATCGCCATAGGCAAGGTCGTCTATGCCAACCATGACTCTACAAAATCGAACTACGGGAAATACCTAGTCATTGAACACGAGACTCCCTCCGGCAAACTCTACAGCCTCTACGCTCACTTAGCCTCAATCTGGGTCAAAACAAATCAGCCCGTCACCCTTTCATCAAAAATCGGACGCTTAGGCTACACAGGCAGAGGGCTCAACAGAGCCCGAGCGCACCTGCACTTAGAGCTCAACTTGATGTACTCGAAACGCTTCTCCACATGGCACAACAAGCATTATCAAACGCAAAATCACCATGGTATTTATAATGGTATTAATTTAATTGGTCTCCCCATTCATGAAATTCTAAAGAAGGGCCAATTGCCGGACATGCGCTCTTACGCCAAGAAACTCCCAGCTTATTACACCATCACCACAAAACGTAAGTCAAAGCTACCTTCTATTCTTAAAAACCACCCTTGGCTACTGGACGGACAACGAAACCAATCCTCACCCAGCTGGGACATCACGTTCACAGGATCTGGC
>CALLBE010000203.1 GCA_938001985.1 uncultured Verrucomicrobiales bacterium
TAGAAAAAAGGCCACGTCCCTGATGGAAAGTGGCCTCTTTTATTAAAGACAATTAGAAAAACTAGTTTACTTCTTTTGAGCCTGAAGGTCTTTCATCACTTTTTGAGCAATTTTCTGCCCCCACTGAGCGCCCACTTGCATGGATTCTTTTTGAATTTGAGGCTGCTTGGTGACCAAGGTTTGGCCTAAAGGGCTTTTGTAGAAGGCTTCTAAACCTTTCAGTTCGTCCAAGCTATAATTTCTTGCGAAAACTGGGATCAACAACTCAACAAAACCGTCGGAAGAAACCTCTTTAGATAAGTTATCCCAATACTCGGCAGGCACTTGCGGCATTTGGGCTTTGTACATACTAAACATTTGGTCCACCACTTGAGTTCCCAAAGCTCCTGCACCAGAAGCCTCTAGTACTTTCTTAGCCCAGTCTTCCTTTTCTCCAGAAAAAACAACAGCAGTTGATAAGGTGACCGCACACAATAATAGTTTGAACATACCTAACAAGATAGAAGTTTTGCCCCCAGAGTCAAGTCGTCTAAATCACCTGAGCTGAGTCTTTGTACTTTTGATGAAACTCTTCGTAGAGCACCGGAGAGATCTCTGAAGGTTTAATTTCAGAGCGCCCACCCCAGAAAACATTGGTATAGCTCACTTCGATACCACAAGCTGCTAAGTGCTTATCAATCGCTGCCTTATGCTCCAAGACCTTGTCTTTTTGAGTGCCGTGAACAACGCCCATGATATTAACGTTACCAAACCTAGGCCCGCCTTCACGCCAGTAAGCGTGAGTCATGCAGTGGTGACGACCCACCTCAGCACCGGCTTCTTCTTCACGCCCTTTAGGAACAGCCCAGTGGAACAGTCCATTAAAGCGAGTGACCTTTTGTCCAGTAGCAGAGGGCTTCACGTGCTCTAGGAATGTTGAGAATCGACCGATTACTTTTTTAGCATTCAAGGTTTCAGAAACCTCAAAGAAACGCTCTAAGGAAACCCCAGCCTCGACAGCTCGTGCGTCCCATGGGTTTTCAACAATTTCATCCAATGAAAGCTCTCCTTTTAACGCCAACAGCACGCGCCACTCTTCATCGGTGAGCTCAACCACAGTTGTTGTCATCATCTCTGCTGGCGCCTCAATCTTAGCGCCTGGCTCAAGCCCTTTGCGTCGAACGTGGCCTACACCTAGGGCGAAAACACCATTTGCTGGCATTAAAATATACTCATCGGCACCCACCAATCTCTTTAATAAATCCGCATGCTCTTCCAAGGACTCGCCTTGAGGAACTTTAAGCGTTGTCCACAAGCGGTAGCCTGATCCTGAAACTTCCGTATCTGTTGATCTGATCACCACGTGTCCTGAGAACGGATCCTCTTTTGACATGAACTCAAAGGCATCATTCAAACGCTCTTCTGGAAGTCTCCAAGCCACTAAGGCACCATGAGCCAGTTTAGTCGCTAACAAGGTCTGACGAACTCGGCGAATCACCCCCGCTTCGAGCATCGCTTTGATACGCTCAAGCACGATTGGCAATTCCACCCCACTTTGCTCAGCAATCACGTGAAAGGGCTGACGCTGAAACCCAGCAACAAGGTCTTCAGAAACACTTAAAATCTTAGCATTAATCGGGTCGGTGTGCTCAGTTGGTATCATGATATTATACTTTATAAAACTATTGGTCAGAGGGATTGTCTAGAAATTCTCGTCGAATATAAGCAATCGCCAGTTCTTTCGAATCCAAACGCTTCTCTAGCTGTTCATTTTGAACCGCTTGTAAGACCTCTTTAAAAACAGGCCCAGGTTGAAATCCTAAATCAATTAAATCTTTTCCTGTCACCAAAGGCGGTGGAATCAAAGGCTCTTTGGAAAACTCCTCCTCTCGCTGACGTAGGAAATCGTAATTCTCCGTCAGGCCGTTGGAAGAACCGCAGTCCACCCGATGCAGCTCCATTTCCAGCTCATAAGTAGACCTCGCCATAAAACGCTTCACCTTGGCCATGCGCATCTGCTGGACATGCATAAAGTTCATGTGGTTATCAACCATGGCAACAACGTCTTCAATCACAGCGTTTGAATACTTCAGACGATTCAAAATCCCCCTCGCCATCTCCGCGCCTACTTTATCATGTCCATTAAAGCGAATACGCCCCGTTTCATCCACCGTGTAAGTGGCCGGCTTACCGATGTCATGCAAGAGAACAGCCAAGACTAACTCAATCGGTGAGTCATCAGGAATCATCTTTAACATCAACTTTGTGTGCTGATAAACATCACCCTCTGGGTGCCACTGAGGCGGTTGTTCACAGCCGATTAGATCCAGTACTTCTGGTAAAAAAACATCAATCAAACCCGAATCGACAAGCAGTTGCAAACCTTCGGCCCGGTTCGGCGAGAGTAATATTTTAGAAAACTCAATATTAACCCTCTCCATCGAAATTAACTTCAATACCGAAGACTGCTCTCGAATCGCGGCCCACGTTTTCTCCTCAATCCTAAAACCCAGTTTGGTGGCAAAGCGGATCGCTCTTAATAAACGAAGTCCATCTTCTTGAAAACGGTGTGAAGCCTCCCCCACCGCTCGAATCAGCTGGTTTGATAAATCAACCTTACCCTCTACAAAATCAATCACCTCACCCGCTCCCGAGATGGGATCATAAAACAGAGCGTTGATGGTGAAATCTCGACGCTTTGCATCCTCTTGAGGCGAGCTATAAGTCACCGACTCCGGACGACGACCATCTTGATAATCGCCATCGGTCCTAAAAGTTGCGATTTCAAAATAGAAACCACCTTCTTTAACTAAAATAACGCCAAAATGAGCCCCAATAGAGTCCCCTTTTGGAAAAACCTCCAATACCTGCTCTGGAGTTGCCGCCGTCGCAATATCGTAGTCTTTAGGAATGTTCCCTAAAAGCTGATCTCGAACACAACCACCGGCAAAATAGGTCAGATGTCCCTGCTTCGTGAGCTTTTCCAAGACAGCTATGGCACTTTGCTCCAGGGTTGGTTTCATAATACAAAAAAATCAGAGCTAAACACTAGCTCTGATCGTTAAACTTATTTCTAAAGCTTAAACACTAATCACGTGAGATAATCACCTTCTTTAAGCGGTCCTTTGAGTCTTCTGACTTAGAACTAACACCATCAATAGCGGCCACTGTATTGTGAGCCAATCTTCTGAAATAAGAATTTAAAGGGCGTGTTGTGTACGTCTCACCAGAGGTTAAGATATCAGCAGAAGCGGTTTTAACTTCCTCAACTAAACGCTCCTCTTTCTTCTTTCTAAATTCATTACAATCCACTTTTGCGCGCTTAGCGTCAGGGAAATGCTTTTGAATCATTTTATTCAAAGTCGCCTGAAGCGTATCCAGCTTTTCACCGAATTTTCCAATAACTTCAGCTTCCTCTTGAGTGGAAATATTAAGAACAATTTCTTCCGGTGTTTCGAGGCTATTCACTGTAGCTTCGACGCCCATGTGTTGTAACATGGCCTCTAACCCTTTAGTTGCTGCATTGAGTGTTGACATAATTTTATAAGATTAACCATAGGCAAAGTCTGGGCTGGGTCAATCCTAGCCTACCAATATTTTATAGAAAAGATTCTCAATCTATTTTTAAACCTCAAACAAGCTAGTTTAACCCTCTTCGGTTTCTATGTCTTTATTTTTTGACTCCACGCTTTCTTTCCCTTTCAGGGCTTCAAAGTCAGGCAACTCATCCAGTCCCGTTAATCCAAAGGAATCGAGAAAATCCCCAGTGGTCTCATATAGCACTAGCTTTCCTGGTTCGGATGACTGCCCAGCGGCCTTAATCAACCCTCGGCTCAAGAGCTTTTGAATCATCCCCTCACAGGCCACGCCCCTCACCCCTTCGACAGCGGCTTTTGTAACAGGCTGGCGATAGGCTATTACGGCTAGGGTCTCAAGCGCAGACTTGCTCAACTTACCAGCACGTTGTTCTGGGAATAAGTGAGAGACAAACCCGCCATACTCAGACCGGGTGTAAATCTTCCAGCCTTTGGATTTTTGTAAAATGCTAAAGCTTCGCCCCTCTTGCTCATACTTAAGGTTTAATTCTTGAAGTACCGCCTCAATAGCTTCCTCAGAAATGACGGCCAGAGCTTTGAGCTCCAGAGAGACTTCTTCACTTAGCCCATCAGCAGCGAGCCGTTTAAAAGCTTCTTTTTTAACGACACGCTCGATATCCGCTAACGTTAAAGGCTCTTCTGAGGCAATCAAAAGAGCTTCAACAATAGCAGGGAGATCAAAATTCATATCAAGACACCCCTCTCAAAATAGAGAGAGGCCATCGTGCGTTAAGAATCTTTTTGCTTTAACTGAGGGAATAATACGACGTCACGTATCGTGGCCGCTCCCGTCAGCATCATGATCAAGCGGTCAATTCCGATACCGATACCGCCTGCTGGAGGCATGCCGCTCTCTAATGTTTCAACGAAGTCGTAATCAACCTTCTGGACCTCTTCACCGGATTGCTCTTCAAAACGTTGACGTTGAACATCTGGATCATTCAACTCCGAGTAACCCGGAGAAATCTCCTGACCATTGATAATCAGCTCGTACACATCCACCACGGAATCATCCTCTGTGTTAGCTTTGGCTAAAGGAACCAGCTCTTTTGAAACATGTGTTACAAAACACGGGTCAAAGTTATGCTCCTCGAATTTTTTCTCAAAGACCTGTTGAATCACTTCGTGGTCTTCCATCGCTGGAGAAAGCTCAATTTTCATTTCAGCACACTTCTCACGACGACCTTCAGGCGTTAAATCAAAGAAATCATCACCTGCAGCCTCTTTAATCAAATCACGATAGCTCGAACGGCGCCAAGGTCTCTCCAGATTGATCGTGCGGACCACATCACCTTGTTCGTCTTTATGCTCAATTTGTAAGCCCCCACAGAACTTCTCAGCGAGGTGACAAACCATCTCCTCAACCATGTCCGCCATTTGTTCAAAGTCAGAAAATGCCCAATAGCATTCCAGCATGGTGAACTCAGGGTTGTGTCGTCTCGAAATCCCCTCGTTTCTGAAATTACGATTCAACTCAAAAACCTTAGTGAACCCACCCACCATTAAGCGTTTCAAATGCAATTCTGGAGCAATTCTCATCGTCAACGGCATGTCCAAAGCATTGTGATGTGTCTCAAATGGACGAGCCGCAGCGCCCCCCGCAATGCCATGAAGCATAGGCGTCTCCACCTCTAAAAAGTCACGATCTTGTAAGAAGCGGCGAATCTCAGCAATCATCAAGGAACGCTTAAGGAAGATCTCAGCCGAATCTTCATTACCGAGAAGGTCTAAGTGACGCTTACGGTACTTGATCTCACGATCCGTAACCCCATGCCACTTGTCTGGCAGTGGGCGTAATGATTTTGTTAATACCGTCAGTGTAGAAACATGAACCGTAGGCTCACCCGTTCTTGTCAAAAATGTTTTACCTGTAACGCCAATCCAATCACCTCGATCTAAAAGCTTATAAGCGGCCCACTCCTCTTCCGTTAACTCCTTTTTGTTTAAATAACATTGGATTTTACCATGAATATCTCCGAGAGAGATAAACTGAGAGTTTTTCATATCTCTAATTGCGTAAAGACGGCCTGCAATCGTAACTTCTTGGTCAACTTCAAAGTCAGCCTTAAGCTTTTCTGGGGTATGCGTGACCTCAAATTTCTGCCCATAAGGGTTGATTCCCATGTCCCTTAGGGATTGAAGTTTTTGGCGGCGTACCGCAATCAATTCCGCTTCAGTTGATTTTGGTTGATTATTATCTTCAGACATTAGTTTGCCGTAATCTAAATACGCTTTCTCATTTGATCAAGCTGAGAGTTGATTTAAAAACAAAAGCTTAACTTTACACAAAAAAACCTTTGGCTAAAAATCACCAAAGAAATCAGCAAAGGCTTTTAATTTTTCTATTAACAGAAGCTGTGCTTCAACGAGTGTTTTTTAGAAACTGAAGTTTAACTCTCCTGTGAAAATCTCCCTATCCAACACCCCCATTGGAGGCATTAAAGTCCGCGTATTTAATAACCGCCTTGGTGTATTTATTCAGTTGCTTAGCCAATACAATATCAAACTCACTACCCGTTGTCACACGGTAAGAATCATCGGTGAAGTAATGACCAAAGAGCTTAAGGTGCATCCCACATGGGCATTTAAAACCATACATGGTATAAAAGTCAGCGATGCCATCATGATTCCCCGTGATACGCTGAACGATGTACTTATCAGCAAAACCATTAAACTTGTGAACCGTGGCTAAAGGCGTTGAAAACCCATCTCCTAACTGCTCCAAACCAAACTTCAAAGTCCCAGGACCTATCTTAGAACCGTAATTCACGTGGACATAATCATTTCCATTCTGAGTCGCGAGCTCAAGATATAGATGCCCAATTTTTGTACTCAGACCAAAGGTATCTGAATCCTTGGCAAAGCTAAGATTGTTTATGCCGTAATAATAAGTCGAAAACGGCAAAGAAAAACCCGTATACTTTAGATTCACAAGCACCATATCCCCCTCACCCTTCAGAGCCTTATCACCCCTCGTGCTAAGAATACGGTTCACCTGTCTCGAGTATCCCAAGAACACACTTAAATCTTCAATCGACTGGTCCGTAACCGTAACCGCATCAAACGTCTGTTGATTTTGTCTCCACATCAGATCGCCGACAAAGGCAGCCTCTCCAGACTTATCAACCGTTCCTAAAACAATCACCTGGCGTCCTGCTTTAGCCACCGTTTCTCCAGCTTCATATTGAAGGTACAATTGATTCCAATCAGACTGCTCTGGGTCCAAAACATAGTCATCATCAAAGCTAGCCGTTACCTCATACTCGACAACACCTGAGAACCCATGCGCTCCCTTAACTTCAAACCCAAACTGCGCTCCCAAGGTCGGAATCGAAAGTGATGAGCTCCCATCCTCTACATGCTCATAACGAGCCCTAATATCTAAAGTAGGCGTTATAAAATCTGTTAATTCAGCCCCCAAAGCAGAAGCGGTAAG
>CALLBE010000204.1 GCA_938001985.1 uncultured Verrucomicrobiales bacterium
TGTTCTGGTGGTACAACATGTACTCGTCTGCAGATTACACGATGACGCCTCGCCCAACGTATTGCGCCGATGGGAACAAGGTTTTTGATATTTACACTCACCCGATGAAAATGCGGGATAAGGTCAAAAACGACATAGGTGATTTTCCTTTCATGAACTTTTGGGGTCCCAAGGCTGGCTTACCCTCTTCTCGCTGGATTGCCGATGCTGCGCAATGGACGGAACACCAGCACCGCCCCACAATGAATTTGGTTTACCTGCCTCATCTTGATTATACGCATCAAAGTCATGGCCCAAATTCAAAAGAAGGTTTGGCTGCCATTCGTGAGATTGATGAGCTGCTTGGAGAGTTGATTCATTTTTACGAAAGCCGTGAGGTTGAGGTGATTTTACTATCCGAATATGGCATATCAGAGGTGAGCAAGCCGGTGCACCTGAACCGACTCTTTAGAGAGAAAGGGTGGATTACATTAAAGAATGAGTTAGGCTTGGAGGTTTTAGACTGTGGAGCCAGCAAGGCTTTTGCCGTTGCGGACCACCAGATTGCTCACATTTATATCAATGATGAATCGATTAGGCGCGAAGTGGAGGAATGCCTGCACGAAATTCCTGAGGTTGAGTACGTGGTTAATAATCAGGATCTTTATGGTAAAAATACCGTAGGCGCTTCACGCGCTGGAGATTTTGTCGTGACCTCAAAGGCGGATGCTTGGTTCACCTATTATTATTGGGAGGATGACTCGCTAGCACCTGATTTTGCTCGCACGATTGATATTCATCGCAAGCCTGGGTACGACCCTTGTGAGTTATTTATTGATCCTAAGATTAAGATTCCAGCTTTAAAGATAGCCAGTTTCTTAGCCAAGAAAAACTTAGGAATGAGAGCCTTGTTAGATGTGATTCCGCTCGATGCCAGCTTGGTTAAAGGGTCTCACGGTCGTCCTAATGTGCAAGCAAAAGAGCAGCCTGTCGTGATTGGCGGAGGAGTCGAAGTCAAGACACCTTATGATGTCCACACTCTCTTGATGGAGTCTTATTAAGCACCTATGTAATCCCCAATGGGTAAGAAATTGTCAGTTTCCATTCGTTTATTGTATAGAAAACTGGACAATTCTCTTAGAAGGGACATTTTAGGAGAGTAATGTCGGATTGCAAAACGATAGGAGTAGGATTGGCCGGATTTGGAACTGTAGGTGCTGGAGTTGCCAAGTTATTGGAAACGAATGCTTCCTTAATTGCTGGACGTACGAGCCATCAGTTTTCGCTTGAGATTCGAAAAGTCGTGGTTCGCGATGTCACCAAGCCTCGTGGTTTTGACATCCCTAGTGATCTTTTAACCACGGAGTGGTTGGAAATGGTAGAAGACCCTTCCGTTGATGTTGTGATCGAACTCATCGGGGGAACCGACAAGGCTTTTGATATTGTAAAAAGAGCTCTCGAATTGAGAAAGCCTGTGGTCACGGGAAACAAAGCGCTGCTGGCTGAACGTGGACAAGAGCTTTTTGAATTGTCTGCAAAGAATGAAACGCCAATTCACTTCGAAGCGGCTGTGGCAGGAGCGATTCCTGTCATCAAAGCGGTTCAAGAGTCGTTAATCGGCAACCGTATCGATTCCATTGCTGGGATTATTAATGGTACGAGTAATTATATTTTAGAAAGAATGACTAAAGCGGGCTTGGGGTACCAAGAGGCTTTGGATGAGGCAAAGGCGCTTGGTTATGCCGAAGCAGACCCGACACTGGATGTGAATGGTTGGGATGCCGCTCACAAGGCTATTTTACTTGCCATGCTTTCTTATGGTTTTGTTATCGATTCTGATGAGGTTTATGTCAAAGGGATTGAGGAGGTGAGACCTGCTGATATCAAATTTGCAGACCAGTTAGGCTATTGCGCTAAATTACTTAACATTGTTCGTTTAGCCGATGACGGTCGTGTGGAAATTCGCACCCAGCCGTCCTTCATCTCCAAAGAGCACATGCTTTCTTCTGTTAATGGTGTTTTCAATGCTATTTCCGTTTACTCTGACGCAGCTGGCGAAGGGCTGTATTATGGCCGTGGCGCAGGCGAGTTGCCAACGGCGAGTTCCGTTGTCGCGGACTTAATTGAGGCCGCTCGATGTGTTCAATTACCGAACACGCACCGTGGGTTCATTCCTTATAATGATTCAGGAGAGTTGGTTCCTATTGAGGATACCGAAACGGCTTATTATGTGCGTTTCCAAGTAGAGGACAAGCCGGGTGTGTTGGCTCAAATTTCCGAACAACTGGCTGGTGCTGGGTTGAGTCTTTCAGGATCTCATTCTTCAGTAGATCCTAATAATCCAGACGCTGACTTCACTGATATTATTTTTACGATTCACACCTGTAAGTTTAGCTTGATGCAAGCAGGGTTAGAGGCGGCGAATAATACGGGTTTGATAAAAGCAAATCCAAGTGTCTTCAGAATAGAGTCCTTTTAAAAGGTTCTAGCAACCGAAACACAAGGCTGAGTCGATTCCTAAAAGCTTGATTTTTTAGACGACTCGGCTATGCCTAGCTCTGATGAAGAGCTTTGTTTTTTGTTTTCTATGGTCGTGGGCCTGTGTATCTCTTTCACTGGCTGATAATAAAGGTAAAACACCTAAATACCCCTCTTTAGCTATTGGAGCGAAAGCCCCTGAGTGGACTCTGAAAGGCGTGGATGGCAAGATGCATTCATTAGCCGATTATGCCGACAAGGATGTATTGATGTTGGTTTTCACTTCAAATCATTGTCCAGATGCTCAGGCTTCAGAAAAGAAGCTGATCACGCTGGTTAATGATTACAAGGACAAGTCATTTGCGCTGGTGGCTATTTCTGGTAACAGCCCTGAAGCATTGAGATTAGACGAGCTTCGCTTTTCGATTCGAGGAGATAGTTATGAGGACATGATCGCTCACGCCAAGGAGTATGATTTCAATTTCCCTTATTTATATGATGGGGACGATCAAAAAATCACCATGGCTTACGGCGCTCGATCGACGCCTCATGTCTTCATTTTTGATAAAGAAAGAAAACTCCGCTATAAGGGACGTGTCGACAACTCGAATAATGAAACTGTAGGCGACAAGCAGGAAGCCAGAGATGCGATTGAATCACTGCTTTCAGGCCAAGAAGTTAAGGTGCCTGTGACGCGCTCTTATGGTTGTTCGACTAAGTGGCTTTATAAAAAAGGAGCCGTGGCCGCTGATAATGCGAAATGGAAAGCGAAAAAAGTTGAGATAGAAAGCTTAAATGAAGAGGGCTTAAAAGAGATTGTTAAAAACGATAAAGGGGTTCTCAGACTCATTAATGTTTGGGCTAGCTGGTGTGGGCCTTGTGTCGCAGAAATGCCAGAATTGGTAAAAATCTACCGCATGTACCAACATCGAATTGATTTTGTGACGATTTCAATTGATTCACCTAAATCACCTCAACGTGCCTTGGATATTTTAGAAGATCACCACGTCGCTCCAGGTGTTTATACCGAACGTTCAGCAAGAAAAGGAGGACGCTTGAACAATAACTTCATTTGGCACAGTAAAGACAGAGACGCCTTGGCTGATATCTTAGATGCAAAGTGGGAGGGCCCTATCCCACACACGCTCCTAATTGCGCCTGGAGGAGAAATCATTTACAGACATTCAGGAGAAATTAACTCCGAAGACTTGCGCCGTGCGATTATCAACAAGCTGGGTCGCTTTTGGGATTAGCTTTACTATACTATCACCCTCCCCTCAATCACTCTAGCCAAGAGGAAGCAAAATCAAGTTGACTGAGATCCCAGTCAACTGGTTCTTCGGGTTGAATCTCTCCTTGCACCAAAAACCCTTTTTTATTCACCCACACTCCTGCCCCTGCAATCTTACGACCCGATTTAGATAAAATATCTGCTGGTACTGGATGAGTGAAACAAGGGTCTGCCGGCGTACTCTTGCCATTCTCAGCCAATGAGCAAGCCACGCCATGGTTTTCTAATAAAACCTGAATCTTCTCATGCAATGTTTGATAAAAGTGATGAATTGACCCGATCTCGCTCAGCGTAAGGCGAGGAATCGCCAAGGCATAAGTCAACCCTCTCTGCGCTTGATGACATACAATCCCGCCGCCTGTGCGACGCTTAGAGATATTAGAAATCCCCTTTTCCTCTCCTAGCTTTTGCAATTGCTCTTCTGAGGTCCCTCGCCCTCCAGTGATTGCCGCTTCTTTCCACTGATAAACAGAAAGAACAGAACGCTTCAACTCTGACGTCAACAGTTGCTCATCACTCGCCATTTGCTCTTGAGCCGAAAGCTCAGTGATATGGAATGGGATAAAATCAGACATCCTCTGAGTAAATACGCTTTTTAAGGCTCTCAATTGAAGTAAAATCATCTTTTTATGAAAAAAAATGCGATGCTCGCTTTACAATGTCTCTCAGCTTTGAGACATCTATCCAACTCTACTAAACATGCCTAAGGATACATCGATTAAGAGAATTTTAGTGGTTGGTGCTGGGCCAATCGTCATTGGTCAAGGTTGTGAATTTGATTATTCCGGGGTCCAAGCTTGTAAAGCTCTTAAGGAAGAGGGCTACGAGGTGATATTGGTTAACTCAAATCCTGCGACCATAATGACGGATCCTGAATTTGCTTTCCGCACATTCATCGAACCCATCACCGCCGAAATCATTGAAAAAATCATCATTCGTGAAAAACCGGATGCGATTTTACCAACACTGGGTGGCCAAACCGCATTAAACGTTTCCATCGAGCTGTTCAATGCAGGTACTTTAGATAAACATGGTGTCAAAATGATCGGTGCAAATGCCGATGCCATTGACAAAGGTGAGGACAGAAACCGCTTTAAAGAAGCCATGTTGAAGATTGGTTTGGATGTTCCTATTTCAGGCTCTGCTCACACCATGGAAGAAGGTAGAGAGATCGCGAAAAGCATCGGCTCCTTCCCTCTCATCATGCGTCCAGCCTTCACACTCGGTGGCGCCGGTGGTGGTATCGCTTATAACAAAGAGGAGTTTGAAGAGATTTTATACCGTGGGTTAGATTTATCTCCAACTTCTGAAGTCTTAATTGAGGAATCCTTACTCGGTTGGAAAGAGTATGAAATGGAGGTCATGCGTGACCGTGCCGACAACTGCGTGGTTATCTGTTCCATTGAGAACTTGGATCCAATGGGTGTCCACACAGGGGACTCAATCACCGTTGCTCCAGCTCAAACACTCACCGACCGTGAATACCAAATCATGCGTGACGCTTCGTTCGCCGTGATCCGTGAAATCGGCGTGGAAACAGGCGGCTCCAACATTCAGTTTTCAGTCGAGCCGAATACAGGCCGTTGTATCGTGATTGAAATGAACCCTAGGGTTTCTCGTTCATCTGCACTAGCATCGAAAGCCACAGGTTTCCCTATCGCTAAAATAGCGGCGAAGCTGGCAGTCGGTTACACACTCGACGAACTGCCTAACGATATTACTAAAGAAACACCAGCCAGCTTTGAGCCAACGATTGACTACGTGGTAACTAAGCTTCCTCGTTTCACTTTTGAGAAGTTCCCACAAGCGGACCCAGTACTCACCACACAGATGAAGGCTGTGGGTGAAGCCATGGCCATTGGACGTACCTTTAAAGAATCACTACAAAAGGCATTACGTTCCCTAGAAACAGGACGTTGGGGCTTTGGTTTTGATGATAAAGACCCTCAAGGGTTCTCTAGAGAAGATCTGGAGCAAAAACTTCGCGTACCGAATGCTGAACGAATTTTCTGGCTGAAAGTCGCTTTCGAACAAGGTTGGTCTATTGAAGATATCTTCGAAGCCACCGCTATTGACCGTTGGTTCCTCACGCACATGGAGCAAATCGTCACGGTGGGTAAAGATCTCAACAACCACTCACTCAAAAAAGCGAAGAAGCTAGGTTTCTCAGATCGTCAGATCGCTAAAGCAACCGGCTCTACAGAAGGTGATGTCCGCGCACAAAGAAAAGCAGAAGGACTCATTCCTACGTACAGACTCGTTGACACCTGTGCGGCTGAATTTGAAGCCTTCACACCTTATTACTACTCAACCTACGGGGATGAGAATGAGGCGATCAGAACGGATAAGAAAAAGATCATGATCTTAGGTGGTGGTCCTAACCGAATCGGTCAAGGGATCGAGTTTGATTACTGCTGTGTTCACGCCTCTTTTGCACTTCGTGAATTGGGTTATGAAACCATCATGGTTAACTCCAACCCTGAAACTGTTTCTACGGATTACGACACCTCAGATAAGCTCTACTTTGAGCCACTAACTCTGGAGGATGTTTTAAACATCTGCGACCATGAAAAACCAGATGGCGTGATTGTTCAATTTGGCGGACAGACTCCACTGAACCTTGCGGCCGACTTAGAGCGCAATGGCGTTCCTATCATCGGAACTTCTCCAAAATCTATCGAGCTTGCTGAAGACCGTAAGTTCTTCTCAGCTCTTCTTGATAAAATCGGATTAAAACAAGCCGAAGCAGGTACAGCAACAACGCCTGAGGAAGCGGTAGCGATTGCCAACAAGCTTTCTTATCCAGTACTCGTTCGTCCTTCCTTTGTCTTGGGTGGCCGCGCGATGATGATTGTTTATAACGATGCTGAACTGACTCAATACATGAACGAGGCTGTAGAGGTTTCTCCAGAACGCCCTGTGCTGGTTGATAAGTTCTTAGATGG
>CALLBE010000205.1 GCA_938001985.1 uncultured Verrucomicrobiales bacterium
CATTGGAACGCACGCCTTGCTTTACGATAAAGTAAACTTCCGAAACCTCTCTCTCGTAGTCATCGACGAGCAGCATAAATTCGGGGTCAATCAACGGGAGAAGCTCGCCAGTTATACTCAGGATAAAAAGGTGCCTGACACGCTCGTCATGACCGCCACCCCGATTCCCAGAACCCTCACCCTCACGCTCTATGGCGATCTCGATGTCTCCATTCTAGACGAGCGCCCCATGGGTCGTGGTAAAATCATCACGGCGGTGCGAAAATCACCTAAAGTCACTGATTTAAAGAAGTTTGTTCTTCAGCACTTGGAAGAGGATCGCCAAGCCTATCTAGTTTACCCTTTGGTTGAAAAAAGCGAATCGTTAAAAAGCGCCGCCGCCGTCCCAGAGTTTGAAAAATGGCAAAAGCGATTCAAACACTTTGAAGTCGCTCTCCTGCATGGAAAACTCTCTGGAGCTGAAAAAGAATCCATCATGGAGGACTTTCGAGCCAACAAAACCCAAGTCTTAATCGCGACGTCCGTTATTGAAGTTGGCATCGACGTGAGCAATGCGAACATCATGATTATTTTTAATGCCGAACGCTTTGGCTTAGCTCAGCTCCACCAGCTCAGAGGTCGTATTGGCCGAGGTGAGCACAAGTCATACTGCATTCTCATCCACGATGGTAAAAACCCTGAGGCCACAGAAAAACTAGAGATTCTAGCGAAAACAGATGATGGTTTTCTTTTAGCCGAAGAGGATTTAAGAATTCGAGGCCCTGGGGATGTTCTAGGAACAGAACAAAGCGGTTTCCTCAAGGATATGCAATTTGCTGACTATTTAGGCACTGTTGAGCTCATCAAGCAATCTCGGGACGTCGCTGAACAGTTTCTCAGTCGTCAAGGAAGCTGAGTTACCCTTATCAAAAAAGGGCAGCCCTCCTAGCGACTAGCTACCAGCTCTTGGAACTACTTCAACTCAATAAGCGCTGCGTAGGCTCCATCTGAATCATGCTTCCAAGGCGTGATCGTACGGCTGTCTGAAACCTTGTATTCAGGGTGTTTATCCAAGAAAGCCTCAACAACACCTTGGTTCTCTTCGGATTCAATCGAACACGTAGAATACACCATTCTGCCATTAGGCTTCAAACAAGCTAAGGCGTTTTCAAGAATAGCGAGTTGCGTCTCTCGAAGTTTGGCAACTGAATCTGGTCTCATGCGCCACCTAGCGTCCACACGACGACGGAAAACACCCGTATTGGAACAAGGTACATCTAGTAAAATAGCATCAAAAGAGTTATGCAGTCTCTCTGGAGCGGGTTCTGTCCAGTCCCACACGGAGACTTCGGCAATACTCACGCCTTGATTGGAGAGGTTTTCGCTCAATCGCTTGAGACGTTTTTCATTGGAGTCGGTACAAATCAGAGTCCCCTCGTTATTCATTTTTGATCCAATAAGCGAAGCCTTTCCACCCGGAGCAGCACAGGCGTCTAAAACAGACTCACCAGCTTGAGGGTTCAACAACTCAACGGAATGGCGAGTCGATGGATCTTGAATATAAATACTCCCAGAAGCTAACCATTGGTTATTCGGGCGGCCTTTGATCGTGAAGTAGCCTTTTGACTTTTCATGAGGCTCCAGAGTTTCATCCGCTAGAATCTGCTCATGCAATTCAGGCTTTAAGCTATTCAAACGACAATAAGTCTCGGCGGGTTCATTATTCCAAGCCAATAGAGCTTCCGTATTTGCCTTGCCAAACTTTTTAATCCAATGACTGATGATCCACTCAGGAGTGGAATAAACTATGGATAAATCGTCTTCATCCTCTAGCTTCTCAAAAAGCTTCTTACGCTTGGTAATTGCGCTACGCATCACGGCATTTAAGAGGCCTCTCACTGAAGCCTTTCCGCAATTCACGGTTTCATTAACAGCGGCATGATCCGGGATTCCCAAGATTAATAGTTGAGCCAACCCAGTACGCAAAATATCTCTAACCTCGTCATCCAGTCGGCCCTTTCTTAAATCCTTAATCCAAAAATCCAATACGTTCTTATGACGAATCACAGCCATCAATATCGAATTTAACAAATTACGATCAGGCGCTGATAAATTATTACGTGAAGCATGTCTTTCTATTAATGTGTCAGCGTAATCATGGCCTTTTGACCAAGCTCTCAAGGCGGACACAGCCGCTCTGCGGACATTGTTTTTAGATGAAACACTCATGTAGAAATCAGGTTGTGATACTGATCGCTTATAAATTTAATTACAAGATTACTTTTTCACTTTCAAAGTGAGCTTAACATTCGTATCGTAGGCCTTGTGTACCAAATTGTCTTTAACGAAATCAGTTCAGCCGAGTTATCTACTTTAGGCGCTTTAGAGCAGCTTCAGCTTTTAGACTCCTTCAAAGTTAACCAAGAAGTCTTGGAGAATTTAGATGAAAACGATCAATTTGGTAAAATCGAGCGCAATGGCAAAGTGATCTACCGTTACCGTACCGAGTCACTTCGCATCTATTTCCACACCGAAGATAAGCGCCTCATCGTGAATCGTGTTTTAAGTAAAAACTCACTCGATGATTTTTTATACCGCTCTGGCATGCCTCTTTCGGAAGATGAAGCGCTGGCTCAGTCTCCTCATTTTTGGAAGCTCATTGATGAGAGCCAACAATCGGAGCCTAAAAAATAACCATGCCTTCACGCCCCGACTCTTCCGTGACTCGTTCACTGGAGATGTTGTGGTTCAAGCGCTTTCCTGTTCAGCAGTTTTCGCTTGGTTTTATCATTGGACTTCTCTTGTTCAACCTACACCCTCTTTTCGCTCTTGGGGTATTATTTTTAGGTGCATTACTGATTCGTAAAACCATAGGATTTGGTCTGATCGGTCTTCTTCTCTCGCTGGTCTTATCTGCGTTTTATGAAAAAGAATCCTCCTCGATTTTCCAAGGGGAATCATGCCTGTCTGATACCACATTGAAAGTGACTCAAGTCTTTGCCAATAATGGTGCAGCCGCTGAAGTCACCCACTCCAATCAAATCGGAAAAATTTATATCTCAGGAGCTTCCTTACCTCAGCTAGAAAAAGGACTTCGTATTCACGGCGACTGGAAAGTGACGCCTCTTGGAGACAGCTCTTTTGATCATTTTTTAAGAAGCAAAGGTTATAGCGGCAAGGCTTCTTTGATGAAACTCCATGACATCAAAGCGACGGAACCTTCTGTTTTTGATAAAATCAACACCACCCTAAAGCAACGATTCAAAGACGGCATGGCTCAAGGAATAAGAGATCATCCAGACCTTGTCATCATTGCCCAATCCTTGGTCTTGGGTGAAGTCATTCATGAACACCCTGACCTTAAACAGCAATTTAAAGAAGCCGGCTTGCTTCATCTATTCTCCGTCAGTGGCCTTCATGTAACTCTGGTTTTCACCCTTCTATGGCAACTCACCACCTTCTTCACTCCATCAAAATCAACACTAATCTTGAGCCTCCAACTCGTAGTCATGACCGCCTATATTTGGCTCACGGGAGCTCACCTCCCCGCCATTCGAGCTGGCGTGATGATTTTTCTATTCAGTATGGCCTGGCATTATGAGCTGAAGACAAGTTTTTTGAGTGTGTTTCTAATCACTAGCGTCCTGTTTTTGATTCCCGACCCTCAGCAACTTTACGACCTGAGTTTCCAATTATCCTTTGGCGTGACGGCCGCTCTTATTGGGGGGATTTATTTACTCTTTCAACGGTCTCGCTCATGGCTGGGCTGGGATTCACTACTGCCTCGTCTCTATTATTCAAAATTTCAATCCTTCATTGATTTCTTAAGACAGCGTGTGATTGAAACCTTAATAATATCAAGTACAGCCACCCTCGTCAGCGCCTCGATCCTGTTCTCTCACCTGCGGGTTTTTAGTATCAATGGAATCCTTTCTGGTTTTTTAACGACATTCCCCGCCTTGTACTCAATCACCTTAGGGCTGGTTTCAGGTTTCTTAGGAACACTCAACATCCCCACCCACTTGTTGAATGTCTGTAATTTGCCTTCCCTTCAATGGATTCAAAAGTCCGGCCAGCTATCAACTCAAGTGGGGTTTTATCATCAATGGGAAGCTGAGAAGAGTAGCCTTGAGTCGATTTATCAAGACACGGCTTTCACTCTCTTAAAAACCGTAACACCTCAGAAACCTGACGGCTATCAACTGCGAATCAAACCTCTGGGTAGAAAAGAAAAAACACTCACTCTCAACTATACCAACCTATCAACTCAACCGTACCCAACCCTTGAGATTTCAAACGGAACGCTCAGAATCATCACGCCTGACATCCCCGCAACAGAAGCTGGTGGCTTATCGCTGAGAACTCCTTTTGTTTATATCAAAGCAGGCAGTAAAACCTTTCTAATTCTATCCCATCTCTCAGAAGAAGCAAAAATCAGAGCCTTAAACCAAGTGCAGGAAATGCACCTGAACTACGATCAGGTATTATAAAAAAGAGTCGCGTGGAGCGGGTGAAATTCGCTGACCTTCCTTTAAGTCTTTAATGCGTTGATATAAAAGCTGCTCAGCTTGGGCTTTCAAATCCGAATTCTCGGCCCCTTCTCGGCGCTTTTCCAATAGCATTTGAATCGCCTTCTCTTGATCCTGAACCTGTAATTTATTCAGCACCCCATCTTCACTATAAAAAACCTCATACTTCAGTAATTCCACGCTCAATATTTTAGCCTTAGGAAAGGACACGGGGTCCAGTGTTTTGGGATCAATATCCAGTGAGAAATCAGCCTCTAAATCAAACCCTGCCTTCGACTCAAAATGCCCGACAATAATCAACGACTTCTTACTGCCTAGCCAAAGCGTTTCATACTTAATAATCTCCTTCGAAGGTCGTTTAATCAGGGCTAATTCCGTGATTTTTTTAGACTCCAACCGAATCGAATGCCCCTCCACCAACACCTTTTCATTAAAAGCCTGAGACCAGGCATAAGCCACTTGCTCCATAGGCCGCAGCGTTTTTTTAATACTGTAGAATGAAAAAAAGACTCCCAGCATCAGTAAAAGAGCCAGCAGAACAATGCCTCCTATTAGATATTTAAAAATACTTTTAACACTCTCTGCCCACATATAAGGATTATCTATTATTTACACCTGAAATCAACAACAGATAAACGAGTACTTATTCACCACCTCGAGTCGCCGTAAGTCTCCTCTTCTAATTTTTTATAAGACTGCCCTTCTTTTTTCTCGACCTAAGCCTGACATTCTTAACACTTGGTTCATGAGTCAGACCATTGAGCCCCTAGTGAATTACCTCACACAACTCAAGGAATTAGGACAGACTCATATCACCTTAAATTCAGAGGCCAAAGGCATTCTGCGCGAATGGTTTATCGCGGCTAAAAAGAATACTAAAATAGACGCAACAGCTCAAACACCTACTGGGGCTAAAACAGCCACTTCAAACGCCCCCCAACCTTCACCTATCCCTCAGGAGCCTCAATTAAACTCCAAAGACTCGCCAGAATCTGTCTTAGAC
>CALLBE010000206.1 GCA_938001985.1 uncultured Verrucomicrobiales bacterium
CCACTCATGGCCATCTTTTTTAGGCTGTGTTGAATCATGGCTGATGATTCGGTTCGCATTTGCTCATCAAAATCATCGTGATAGGCAATTTGGAGAAGCAGTTTTAAAAAAGAGGGCTGAGGAAACTTAGGCGCTGAAGAGAAACCACCGTTTTGGACATCATACTGGGCCTTGATCGCATCAAAGGCTTGAAGGATGAAGGCGAGTGAAAAGCCACTGGAGGGAGGCGGTGAGGCTAGTTTCTTGAGGTGGGTTACATATCCGTCAGCCTGAGTTTCGAGCTGCTCTCGAATGTCGTGCCAGCCTCGTGAAAGCTCTTTAGTTAGGGTTAAGAAGCCAGCGCGCCCATCGGAATCATTTTTAGGAAAATAAGTTCCGCCATAAATAGGCTTCAGATCTGGTGTTAGCCAAACGTTCAAAGGCCAGCCTCCATGCCCAAGAAAGGTTTGTAAAAAGTTCATGTAGATCGCGTCAATGTCAGGGCGCTCCTCTCGATCGACTTTGATACAAATGAAATCATCTGCTAAGAACTTGGCAACTTCAGGGTCCTCAAAGGTTTCTTTCTCCATGACATGACACCAGTGGCAAGTTGAATACCCGATGGATAAGAAGATGATTTTGTCCTCAGATTTCGCCCGTGCTAACACCTCAGGTTTCCACGCTTTCCAGGCGATAGGGTTGGTGGCGTGTTGTTGTAAATAAGGAGAAAGCTCCTCTGCTAGTTCGTTGTGAGGCATTGAAAAGTTGGCGTGGGTTAAGCGTGAACCGGGTTATAAAAATGAAAAAGAGTGATCTTTCAGATTATTTAGATAACTCAAACTACTGAGGTGGCTGAGGTAGTTTTTTAGTAACTTTAACCCCTTTTTCTCTGAAATCATCAATGAGCTTAAAGAGGCTGCCTTTTCCGGAAAGGGTTTTTTGAGCATCTTCGAAGCTATTGCTTGCTGTGACAAGTTGAGCACCTAGCTTCTGGAATTTTTCTAAAAAGACCGCCAGCTTGGTGTGAACTTTCTCAGCTGAAAGGGCGAGTTCTTCGGTGCTTTGGTTCTGCTTGTCGATTCTCCAGAGCGTAGACACGGTTCTTAAAATAGGCATCAGAGTTGTCGGGGTCACGACGGCTACGTGTTTATCAAACGCATAATCAAAGAGACGAGGGTCTTGCTCGAAGGCCGCTAAGAAGGCGGCTTCATTCGGTAAGAACATGAAGACAAAATCCGGGGTGTTGAGCCCTGAGAGTGAGTCGTAGGACTTGCTTGAGAGGGTGTTGATGTGTGTTCTTATCGCATTGACGTGTTGATTCATCAAATCGATGGCTTCGTCTTCATTACTTGCATTGACTGCATCCACGTAGGCGTTGAGCGAGACCTTGCTGTCAATAATGATGTGTTTGCTTTGAGGGAGGTCGATGACGAAATCTGGGCGTTGGTTGTGGCCGTCGTCTGTCTTATAATTGGCCTCTCGACGGTAGCAGTCTTTGGTTAAGCCAGAGTTTTCTAAAATGCGTTCGAGCTGAAGCTCTCCCCAGTTGCCTAGCTTTTTCTTATCTTGGCGCAGGGCATTGGTTAGGTTTTCTGCACGGTCACTGAGTTGGGTGTTCATTTGGCGCAACTGGGTGAGCTCTTTTTCCATGAGACCTTGCCCCTTGGTTTGCTCCGTGTGCACTTGATCGACTCGTTGTTTGAATTTATTAAACTCCTCTTTGAGGGGAGACAGCGCTTTGGAAAGTCCGTCTGAGTTGGTTTTCTCAAACTGAGCTTCACGAGCTTCGAGGATTTCAGCAGAGAGGGCTTTGAACTCATCTTTGAGAGCGTTTTTCTGAGCTTCAAAATCTTTATTCTGAGCCTCGAGTCTTTCGGCCTTATGCTTGAGTTCAGCTTCTTTTAATAAGGCCTCTTGTTGGAAACGCTCAATGGATGACTGGAGGGCTTGAATCTTTTCGAGTTGAGCGTTCAAGGTGGTTTCCGCTTTTTCGAGCTGAGAAGCCAAGCTGGTGCTTCTTTCTAGCAAGGCTTGTTTTTCTAAGGCCAGAGCGTGATTGTTTTTTTCTAGAGACGCGGTGAGTTCTTCCTGTTTTTGAGTATTTTCCTTTTGGACTGTGAAGGCTTCAACAGCGTGTTTTAGCTCGCTTTCTAAGCGTTGGGTTTCCAGCTGATGCTGAGTCTCCTGTTGAATAGAATCTGCCTGCTTTTTTTCAAGAGATCTGAGTTGTTTGTAGAGGAAAAAGAGCCCAATGCTTAATAATAAAATAAATAGGATTAAAGCCGAAATCAGTAGGTAGATGCTGTTGTCAGTTGAGAGGCTCATAAACATAGACCTTTTAGTTTAAATTCTTTTAAGTTGCTAGGATTTGTTTTATAGATAGCACATGTCCCCAGGAGATTCTGTAAAACTTAGAGCTAAGATTATTGAAATCTTCAAACAACCTAAACTGAACGCTCTTAATAAAGGGGAATTAATGAGGTTGATGGGGATTCGTAGAGATGATCGCGAAGCCTTTGGTCGTGAACTGAGACGCTTGGAAAAAGAAAAAGTTTTGGCCTGCGGTAAGGGCAATCGTTATTCCTTAAAACCTGCAAAGGGTGCTACAGGAACAAAAGGGGCTTGGGGCAAGCAAGAAGGACGAGTCTCTAAGTCAAAGTCATCTAAAAAGACTGAAAAAAAGATGCTGGTTGGCGTGGTGAAAATGACACCGCAAGGCTTTGGTTGGTTTTATGCTGATAAGTCAGCGCCTGAGAACAAGAAGCAAACCTTTATTGATTTGAATGTAACGGACCGCTTCAAAGTCGTGGATAGGCATTTGGGTGTTTCTTTAGATGGTGACCGTGTTCAGGCTGAGCTGCTGGGCGAAGAGAAAGCACCGAAGTGGGCTAGATACTCTAAAAAACACCGCGCACGATTCGATAAGCAGAAAAGTGTGGCGACGGCCAAGGTGTCATCCATCATTGAACGCTCTTCTAAAGGGGTGGTTGGGGTTTATACTAAAAAGAAGAAGACTCATTTTGTCACGCCAGATGACAGTGGCATGCCTGCTGTTATTGATTTAATTGATGTTCCCACGGGTATCAAATCAGGAGATAAAGTCGTGATTCGTGTGACCGAGTGGAGCGATGCTTTTTCTCCACCCAAAGGTGAAGTGATTGAGGTCTTAGGTGACTCAACTCAGCCAGGAATTGAGATTAAGGCGATTATTCATAAGCACGGATTGTCTGAAGATTTCCCAGAAGAGGTGCTCGAAGCTGCAGAAGTCTACAGTGATGAGGTTTCTCCTGAGGAATTAGAGCGACGTGAAGATTGGAGAGATCGTTTAGTGATCACCATCGATCCCTATGATGCAAAAGATCACGATGATGCGATTTGGGTTTCTGCACTACCTTCAGGAGGCTGGGAGCTGGGCGTTCATATTGCCGATGTCTCGCATTTTGTGAAACCAGAATCAACATTGGATGTTGAGGCGAGAGAACGAGGAAACTCGACGTATTTAGTGGACCGAGTCGTTCCAATGCTCCCTGAACGCTTATCCAATCATTTATGCAGTCTAAAGCTGGGTGTTGATCGTTTAACTAAATGCTGTGTGGTTAAGTTTGATGCCGAAGGTGTTGTTCTCAATGCGAGGTTCTGTGACGCGTTGATTAACAGTCAGGCTAAGCTTTCCTATGAGCACGCTCAGCAGATTTTGGACGGCAAGACGTTTGATCAAATTGAGGGCATCGCAGAACGTATTTCGAATCCAGAAGACGAAGCCGCTTTGATTCAGCAAATTAAAGAATCGTGGAGCTTGGCTTCTAAATTGAGAAAAAGACGTTTCAAGCGAGGCGCTTTAGACATGGAAATGGCCGAAGTTAAGATTAGGCTAAATGACGCGTTTGTCCCCGTTGCGATTGATAAAAAAGAGCATGTAGCCAGCCATCAGTTAGTGGAAGAGTTCATGCTGATTGCTAATGAACAAGTAGCTAAGAAGCTAAGGGAGGCGGGCAAGCCTAATATCTACCGAGTGCACGCCGAGCCGGATGCTGGAAAGTTGTTTGAGTTTGCTGAAACAGCCAAGCTCTATGGCTATAGCCCTGGGGATTTGACGAATCGTAAGCACATTCAAGTTTTGCTAGATGAATCAAAAGGCAGCCCTGAGGAGCACGCCATTAAGGTGGGATTACTCAAGAGTCTACGCCGTGCCGAATACCATCAAGATCCTCTGGGGCATTATGGTTTGGCAAAAGGAGACTACACCCACTTCACCAGTCCAATCCGTCGTTATGCGGACTTGGTTACGCACCGTTCGATTCAGGCGTTTTTGACCAATCCACCTGCTAAGCTCGACCCCATTGCCCCAGTTGGCAGCTTGGAAGAGACCGCGATGCATATTTCTAAAACGGAAAGAAATTCAGCAGATGCGGAGAATGAATCTAATCTTTTAAAGAAA
>CALLBE010000207.1 GCA_938001985.1 uncultured Verrucomicrobiales bacterium
AATCTAATCAAGCATTTGTAAAAAGTCTCCCTGGTTTGGGCTCTAGAAATAATGGAGAAGTTCTATCAATAGTTTCATTTGAAACTGCTAGATAATTTTTAACCTTCCCTAATGAAATTTTAGCAACCTAAGGAACCCAGAAGTGCTGGAAAGTTGAAGCTTCGTAGAGGTAGAGTTTTTGATGGAGTTGAATTTGATTGGGTTTTTGACTTTGAAGGTCCCATTCAGTCAGCCATTCTTGATCTAAGGTAGAGTAAACTCGCCATTCCAAATGGTTATAGTTATCAAAGATGATGATCTTAAGCTCTTTAGGATTTTTTAGAGAATCGACTTCAGCAAATTCTGGGTCTTGATTCGATAACAGTAAGTGCAGTTGAACCTTGCCTTCGGATTGGGGCAGAACTTCTAGGATTAATTGTTCAGCAAAATGCAATTGGCCACCGCTGGGAAAGGTTGTGCTTGGGTAGTGAATGGTGAGTTTTTGAAGTTGATGTTCGTTTTCTTCTAAAGCAACTTTGGCTTGTGAGGGAATGCTCTCCAACACTTCTTTTAAGTAAGCTGACTGAGCGGCCAGGGTTCGTGTATTTTCTTGCTCTTGGATGACAATGGAGCTGAGCCCAATGGAGCTGCTCATGATGCTAAAAATAACGGAAACCAAAAGAGCTAGAATCGATACCGAGAGAATGATCTCTAATAAAGTAAAGCCTCGTTTGTTGGCGGTGGGAGGCTTTTTTTTCAAAGAAAAACGAATACCAATATCAATGCCGCTTTTTATCTCGTTTTCCCTGCTCATCTTGCGGTGAAAAGGCTAGGGTGATGGATGGTTGAAAACGATTGTTCCTGTAAGGAGCCGTTTTCTTCCGATTGGATGATGATGGTGACTTTATAAAGCTCTTTGATCTCTAGCCCGTCTTTGTCTACGGCTTGGTGAGGCGTGACGAGGATATGCACTTGTGTGGTGTCATCGATGGTCTGTACTTCATCACGAGTGAAGTCGGTGCCTTCTGAAAAACTATGCAAAACTTGCTTGAGTAGGTTTTGTGACAAGTCGGTGATTCGTTGCTCCTCAGCTACCGTTTGGCTCAGAATCGCGGTTTTATTGAGGGAAACTACAATGGCAGTGGCAGCGACGGCAAAAATACTCATGCCGATGAGTGTTTCCAGCAGCATGAAGCCTTGTTTGCTTTTGAGCCTAGGATTGGTCGTTTTACTCATCCTCGTATTCATCTGTGTCTTTCAGTCCAGCGGTCAGTGCGTGAAAGGATAGGGTTTCCAGGTGCTGCTTATTTTCTATTTTTAAAGCAATAGGCTCACAAAGGCCTGAGCCGCTGAAGGCCCAGCGAAAAGGGGGAGCTGAAGATGAGGCGGAGAGGGAGGGGTGAATCTTTTCCCAAGTGGCTTCACTATTGGGTTGAGCAAAAATCTCAACTCCGGAAGGGATTTCTAAGGTTTTAAGTGCCGTGTTTTTTGAGGAGCTTTCAGGTGAAAAACCCAGAGGGCTCTGCTGTATTTTGCCGTTTTCAAAGACAAGGAGACTGGCTCGTTTTCCTTCCTTAGATTGGGTTAAGGTATCTTTCGCTAACTGTTGTAATTTGATGGAAAATGTGGACACCTCACGCTCTTGGTTTTTTGAAACAAAGAGGGCCCCGATTCCAAAGAAAATAGAAATGAGCGCCATTCCTATAATGATTTCAAGCAATGTGAAACCAGCTCGCATTCCTTATTCGCTAACGTCTTCAGAGCTGATGTCATCATCAGTTCCGGCTTCACCATCAGGACCATTGCTGATGATTTCAAACCCATTGGGGGATTTGCTTCCAGGCATGCTGTAGTGATAGTCGTTACCCCAAGGGTCTTTCGGTAAGGTTTTTAGGGTGGAGACCCAGCGTCGAGGAATGGGTGTGGTGGATGGTTTAGTGACGAGAGCTTCTAGACCTTGCTCAGTTGTGGGGTAGCGTCCTGCTAAGCTTTTGTACCCTAAGAGGAGGGCTTCTAGTCTCTGAAGTTCAGAGGTGCATTTTTGGATTTCAGCACCACCGGTGATGCCGCCTGTGGTGACGATGACCCCTCCAATTAAAATAGCAATGATAGCCATCACCATCATCATTTCCATTAGAGTGAACCCCTTCCGGATCATTTTTAAAGAGAGAGTAACCGACTTTTTCATTCTTTTCTTATAGATTGCGGGAGGGATTTGTCAAATGAACTCATTGTTTCTAACTTAATATTGAATTGTTTGAGAATCTCTATAATAACTTAGAGGTGAAGGAGTGTTATTGAGATGGAAGTGATTACAGAACTAAGTACTGAAAGAAGTGAAATCGTTCAGCAGATCTGTGATATGGCTTGCCGCAGCAGTGATAGCGAGCGAGAGGAGGTGGAATCCATTGCCGATGCCTCCTTTGTGACGCAACTGCCCTTGATTGATGCTTTGATTGATGGGGGCGTGGTTCAGGAAGAGTCTTTTTTTAAGGACTTAGCCGAATTCCTTCAATTATCTATTATCTCAGAAAAAGTATCCGATGAAGAGTCTCAAAAGCTTAAAAAAATGTGCTCAGCCAGCCTTGCCACACGTTACCAAGTGGTGCCTATTGAATTGACAGAGAACACGCTCAAGTTAGCCCATTACGATCCACTAAATCTCCAAGCGAGACAGGTGCTGACGAGGCGATTAGGGTATGCGATCGAGTGGGTGTTGGCAGAGCGTCGTTATGTGCGAAATGCTCTCAGTAGCATGTATGGGGTTGGTGCAGAGACCTTTGAAAAAATTCTAGCGGGTCGAGACGTGGAGTCGGACCATTTAGCCGATCAAGATGAAGCGAATATTCTAGATGAAGGCGATTCGGACGAAGCCAGTGTTTTGCAGTTTGTGAACCAAATTGTACGGGAAGCTCTTTTGCAAAAAGCCACTGATATTCATATTGAACCGCAGAGTGATCTGTTGCGTATTCGCTACCGTGTGGATGGTCAGCTGCTGGATGTACCAGTGCCTGAGCGTATTAACGCGCTTCAGTCCTCTGTGATCGCTAGGCTGAAAATCATGGCTCGTCTTGATATTGCGGAACGACGAATGCCTCAAGATGGGCGTATTCACCTGAAACAAGCAGGAAAAAGCATTGATGTGCGTGTGGCGACGATTCCTTCGGTGGAGGGTGAAACCGTGAGTTTGCGTCTTCTCAATCAAGAAAAATTCAGCCTCGCTTCCTTAGAGCTAGAAGAGAGTGTCTCACAGGGCATCGATGAGGCGTTATCACTATCTCATGGTGTTATTTTAGCCACAGGGCCTACGGGGTCAGGTAAGTCGACCAGCCTTTACTGCTTCCTTTCTCATTTAAATAAACCGGAAACCCGAACCGTGAC
>CALLBE010000208.1 GCA_938001985.1 uncultured Verrucomicrobiales bacterium
AGCGATCCATAAAACCAGCACCTAAGACTTCTGCCGCTTCCAACTGATTCGATCTAATCCCTCGGAACGCACTCACCAAAGGTTGAATCACAAAGGGAGCGGAATAAATCACGGACCCAATCACCAACCCCGTGAAACTAAAAACAAAGGACGACTGCCCGATTAAAGCAGCCAAAGAAGTTAACGGTCCTTGAGGGCCTAGAAATACTAATAAATAAAACCCTAACACCGTAGGCGGCAACACCAATGGCATGGCCAATAAAACCTCCACCACCAGCCTCACTCTTCGCTTACTTCTCGCCAACCACCACGCCAATGGAGTCCCCACGATTAATAAAATAACCGTGGTTACAAAGGCCAGTCGACAGCTCAATAACAGCGCCTCTAAATCTTGGGGAGCAAGCATGAGGGGATTTTGTACCCATGTTTTTTAAGAATTTGCAAATACTCTTTGCTTTTCAAGTAGCTTAGGAAAAGCTCGGTTTCTGGATTTTTCCTAAGTACTAGCATTTTCTGACGAATAGGCGCATAATAGCGGCTAGGGATTTTCAGATAAGCTTGAGGGGCTTTAAGACGCTGCAATTGAGCACTGGAAATCAGGGCATACGGCACGCTCTTGGAATGAAAAAAGTGATACACCTGCGAGACACTTTCCCCTCTTATTTTTTTTGCCTTTGAGCCGATTGAATTTAAAAAAGATTCAGCTGCCACGCCATAGGGAGCATGACGAGCATTGGCCAAGGCAATTGAGGTTCCTTCTTGTTTCAAATAAGAGAAATTATCTTCACCTTCAGGCAATGAACGTTGAGCAACCAAGTAAAGCTGCCCAATTGCATAAAGGGAGCTTTGACTGTTTTCATAGCGTTTTTGACCCAGCAAGCGATCCACCTTATCCTCGTCAGCAGAGAGGAAGACATCCACCGGTCTACCTTGAGTGATTTGAGCGTATAGCTTGCTAGAAGATGAAAAGTTCAAGCGAGAATCAATGCCGTATCTCGCCTTCAAATCCGCGGCAATCGCTTCCATGGGTAAGCGGAAATTACTAGCGACGGCAAACTGGATCTCTCCGCAAAGCAAGGAGAAAAAGAAGCACAGACTGCTTTTTTGAAGAGCTTTTGCCAGCATTACTAGTCATCCAGCCCTAGCTTTTTAAGCTTGGGTGCAATCACCACGCGGCAGTAAGGATTGCGGTTTTTATTTAATTTATAATAATCCTGGTGGTAACCTTCTGCTGAGTAAAACTTCGCAGAGTCTAGAATTTTAGTAGCGATAGGCGCTTGCAAGGTTTTTTGAAACTCAGCCTTCGAAGCCTCTGCTTTTTTACGCTGCTCCTCACTATGAACAAAAATAGCGGGACGATAAGGCTCGCCTATATCATTGCCCTGACCATTGGCCTGTGTTGGATTATGAGCCTTCCAGAACCACGTCAGTATTTCTTCATAACTGATCTTCGCTGGATCAAACTTGATTTGAACAACTTCGTAATGCCCTGTATTTTTTCGACAAACTTGCTCGTAAGTTGGGTTCTCAACGTGCCCCCCTGAATACCCTGAAACAGCTGACTCAACCCCTTCAATCTTATCAAACACGGCCTCAATACACCAAAAACACCCACCAGCCACAGTGGCAACTTCTAGGTTTTCATTCATTTCTTTTGAGTCCTTGGTCTTAGAGCCAGCCGAAGCTGATGCCTGTTTCTCTGCATTACAAGAAGTCAAGAAAGCTCCCATCAATGCGAAAACGCTAAGTTTTTTGATAAATTTCATAATGTAAAAGCGATGAGCCATCCTTAACTCGCCTAAGATTTAATGACTATTTTATAACCCACGTTCCGAATCGTCTCAATAGCCTGAGAGTGCTCTCCTAATTTCTGGCGCAATCGCTTCATGTGAGTGTCCAAAGTTCGGCTTTTCACCTCTTCCGTATAGCCCCAAACTGCTTTAAACAAATCGGGTCTACTGATGACACTGCCCTTCTGTTCGCAAAGGTTGAGCAGCAAACTGAATTCCGTTTGTGTGAGTTCTACAGGCTCTCCATTGAGATAAAACTTAGATTTCACCTTATCGAGCTCAAAAGGCCCCATGGCAATTAACAGCTCGCTCTCTGAACTGACGTTACGCCTCACCAACCCTTTGACCCTAAGCACCAATTCCTTGGGACTGAACGGTTTCGTCATATAGTCATTTGCACCGAGAGAGAGTCCGGCAATCCTATCCTCGGTTTGACCTCTGGCTGATAAAATAAGAACGGGCAGCTCCTCGGTTCGTGGGTCTTTTCGCAAAGCTTTGAGAATTGATACGCCATCACGCTCCGGCATCATCAAATCAAGCACCACCACGTCATATTTTTCCGCACGAGCTAACTCTAGCCCCTTATTTCCGTCAAAGGCCGTCGTCACTTCATCCCCTTGTCGGGATAAATTAAATGCAATTAAAAGAGATACAGAAAGAGGTTCTTCGTTCAGGTGTTGCTAATAGGTTCTTTAAAATTGTTTATCTTAAACTGGATGGCAGTCAAAGAACTATGGTAGCAAGGATATGTAAGAAAAATTACGCATCTGATGATAGTCATTCACATTTGGTTGATAGGATGTCTGTA
>CALLBE010000209.1 GCA_938001985.1 uncultured Verrucomicrobiales bacterium
AAAAGCTTTTGAGCTGGTGTATTGAGCAAGCCAAGAAGCGTACCAAGTAAAACCTCTCTCGATGGAAGATCTGCAAGAGCAATCACTTCATCTTTTGTCAATGCGCTACCGTCTAAGATACCTGACTTAATCTCAGCTTTCTTATTCTTTTTGCTAAACTCTTTAAGAATTTTTGCCGCAGCACAAACATCTGAAGTTCCGGTAACAAAAGCCGTTTGACCTTTAAGACCATCAATCTCAGGAAGGTTAGCTTCCTTAAGGGCGATGTTTACAAATGTGTTTTTTGCAACGTGACACTCAGCATCAACTCCTGAAAGTGAATCTCTCAACTCAGCAAACTCAGGAACCGTAACTCCAACGTAATCGACCACAACAAGATAAGGAGAAGCGTTAAGACGCTCTAAAATCTCATCAACGATATATTTCTTATCTGGATTCATTTTTCTTAATTCCTTAGGTTATTCTGCTGAAAGCGTGTATAGTGAAGGATCTAACTTGATCCCAGGACTCATGGATGAAGCCAACGTTACGGCAAGGATGTAATTCCCTTTAACGCCTGCAGGCTTACCCTTAAGCATTGTGTCCAAGAATAACGAGATATTCTCTTCCAACTTAACCGCGTCAAATGAAGCCTTACCTACAGGTGCAGCTACGTTTGCGTTCTTGTCTACTTTGAAATCAATTCTACCCGCTTGAAGCGCCGTGATAGCACCCGCAACATCGTCAGTTACTGTTCCTGTCTTAGGGTTTGGCATCAAACCTCTTGGACCTAGAACTCTAGCAATCTTACGAACTTCAGCCATTGCGTCTGGAGTTGCGATCGCTGAATCAAAATCAGTAAAGCCAGCTTGAACTTCTTTGATCAAATCTTCATAACCAACTTTATCAGCACCTGCTGCTTCAGCCGCCTTAGCCGCTTCACCTTGAGCAAATACAATGATGCGTACTTTCTTACCCGTTCCGTGAGGAAGCGCACAAGTACCGCGAACCATTTGATCTGACTTTCTAGGATCAACCGCTAATTTAAATGAAAGTGTGACCGTTCCGTCAAACTTTGGTGCAGGAAACCCTTTAAGGAGACCCACTGCCTCTTTCAAACCGTATGTAGTCTCTTTATCAAAAGACTCAGCAGCTTGATCGTATCTTTTACTTCTTGATTTAGCCATGTTGTATTGTGCAGTACAAACGGGTGACCCCTCCTGCGATTAGTTAAAAATTTTACATTCCTTCAATAAGAAGGCCCATTTGTCTAGCTGAACCTGCTAGGATTCTAGCTGCAGCTTCTGGATCTTTGGTATTAAGATCAGGCATTTTCGCCTCAACCACTTCCATCAACTTAGCTTTAGTAATGGTCGCTACCTTTGTTTTATTAGGCTCACCAGATCCTGACGCGATACCTGCTGCTTTCTTAAGAAGAATAGCTGCTGGTGGCTGCTTAGTGATGAACTCAAAAGAACCGTCCTTATAAGCTGTAATAACACAAGGAAGAATATCTCCCGCTTGCTTTTGGGTCGCTGCATTAAACTCCTTACAGAAAGCCATGATATTGACACCTGCTTGACCGAGTGCTGGACCAACTGGTGGTGACGGGTTTGCTTGCCCAGCTTGGATTTGCAACTTGATAATTGATTTTACTTCCTTTGCCATGGTGAAATATCCGCTTTTGCGGGTCGTGTTGTATAACGAACTAGAAATCTATACGCAAGTTTTTTTTAGCTTATTTATTTGCTTACCTATTTTTTTATGTTTTACCCAATCCTCAAAGCTAGCCAGAAATCATGAAACTTTTAATCACAGCGGGTCCGACGGTCGAGCCCATTGACCCCGTTCGCTACCTCAGCAACCGCTCTTCGGGAAAAATGGGCTACGCAATCGCCAACGCAGCTGTTCATGAGGGGTGTGAAGTTATCTTAATTTCAGGCCCTACGCAACTGGAAGTCCCACATTCGGTTACTTTTATCAATATCGAAACAGCCTTAGAGCTCGAGTCAGCAGTCCAGGAATATCTACCCTCATGCGATGCGGGAATATTCACCGCAGCAGTCTCCGACTATCGAGTTAAAAACAGCTCACCCCAAAAGCTCAAAAAAGACCCTAATAATGAGGAGTTCCAACTCAGTTTGATCAAAAACCCTGATATCCTAGCGAACGCTCGACGTTATTTCTCAAAACCACTCGTAGGCTTTGCGGCAGAAACGGAAAACCTGGTCGAAAACGCACAGAAAAAACTCTCAAGCAAAGGCTGCGATTTAATCGTCGCCAATGACGTCTCTCGTGATGACATTGGCTTCAACACAGACGAGAACCAAGCCACTTTTATTTACCCTGATCGCATTGAGCCTTTGGAAAAAATGAGCAAAGACGATCTAGGGCTACAAATTGTAGGCGCAACGAAAGAACTGATTTACCTATCGACTCCATAAAGGAAGTGGTCGAGCAAGCGATTCGAGTCTTTCCAAATTTGATTCGGATTACGGAATAAATCTCCTGAGCCTAAACAAACCACAATAAGGCTACGCTCTCCAGCGCTCGCCTTAGAAACCAAACACCTACCTGCGGCTTTTGTATACCCGGTCTTCAACCCTTCACAATCACGCCTCGTCACGAGTAGCTGATTCGTATTGGTCAAATACTTAGTTGAGCCATCACCTTTTTCAAAGAGAGTCCCCTTCTGTCTACAAAGTTGGGCAATCAAGGGGTCGTGCTGAACATAAAAAGCCAATCTAGCTATATCTCGTGCCGTCGAATGCTGCGCTGCCAAATCAACCGTCAATCCATGAGGATTCGCAAAGCGAGTCTGGCTCATCCCCAATCTCAACGCCTCTTGATTCATCAACTCAACAAATTCTCGAGGTGATCCCGTATTTTTCTTAGCAATAACGAGTGCAGCGTCATTCGCACTTTTGATAAGA
>CALLBE010000210.1 GCA_938001985.1 uncultured Verrucomicrobiales bacterium
GTGTACTCAACTGGGGTTCCGAAAGTCAGATCGGCGAGTTGAGCCGTCAAGGCTCTGGAATGCTGAATCAGTTGGGAGGAGACGCTCATGAGGGGGAGGGGCTAGTCGTTGAACTTTTCTAATTCTTTGTCGATTTTATCAATAATCTTCCAAGGACAGCGCTTGCGTTGGTATTTTTTCCAAAGCTGGTCTCTCAACACCTGCCAATCCTCTTTTTCCATAGGGTCGATTTTATTCCAATCACCGCCTTCGGATTTAAGCTTCCAATACATTTCTAATTGGTTTGCGAAGTAATTTGCTCTATAAAACTTAACGTCGGACTCTAGGGTTTCACGCCATTCAAACTTATTCATGTTGTGAAAAGACCAGTTTTTTTTAGAAAAACCAACTTTTTTAAGAAGCTGGGCGTAGAAATCTTTGACTTTTTATTCCCATCGAGTTGCGAAATCTGTGAAAAACAAACATCACCCTTGGTCTATGTTTGTGAGGAGTGCTTATCCAGAGTGAGTGGAGAATTGGACTGCCAATGCTCAGGTTGTGGGGCTTTTTATAGTCGAGGTCCTGCTTGGTTGCCTTCGTGTGCTGCTTGTGTTTCTCAGGAGTTTGTGTTCAAGCGAAACCTGTCAGCATTGCCATACGAAGGTGAGTTTAAGGCCTTGATGCTTTCTTATAAGTTTGGTCGCCGCGTTTATTTGGGGCGTTTTTTTGCCAATAAAATGATTCAACGGATTCGAGAGGCCCAGCTTGATGTTTCGAATGCTTTTGTCACCTGGGTTCCGTTGCATCGAAAAAGGTTAGTTGAGCGTAGATTTAACCAAGCTGAAGTGTTGGCAAAACGAATCGCTGAGGCGTATGAATTGCCTTTTGGAGAGCTTTTGAAGCGTAAAGTCGAAACAAATGCACAAGCGCAGTTAGATTTAAATGAAAGGGCCTCAAATATTAAAGGTGTCTTTGAGTGGAGCCGGTCGGCCGCGTCTAAAGTGTCTGAAAACCAAGTGATTTGGTTAGTTGATGATGTTTTTACCTCAGGGGCAACCGTCAACGAATGTGCTGAAATACTAAGAAAAAACGTTAAAATTAGAGAAGTAATTGTCCTTACTGCATTTCATGGATAGACAAATGCCTTTTTTCTTTCTAAATCTAAAGCATGGGATTTTTTAAGAAACCAAAACTTAAACTAGGTCAAAAGCGCGAGGATCTTCCCGAAGGCCAGTGGATTAAGTGTCCAGAGTGTTCAACGATGATTCATCACAAGGACCTGATGGGGAACTTTAATGTTTGTACTTCTTGTGATCACCATTTCTTAATTGGTGCGAGAGAGCGTATTGAAATGTTAGCTGATGAGGGCACATTTGAAGAAACCGATGCGAATTTGATTTCAGTCAACCCTCTCGAATTTGAAAAATACACCACTAAGGTCAGTACTTTACGTGAAAAGACAGCGTTGAATGATGCGGTGGTAACCGGTCGTTTATCCATTGGAGGCAAACCTTCCATGGTTGCGGTGATGGATTTTAAATTCTTTGCTGGATCGATGGGCTCGGTCGTGGGTGAGAAGATTACGAGAGCGATTGAAACTGCGATTGCAGAACGCAGAGGCGTTATTATTTTCTCAGCGTCTTCAGGTGCTCGCATGCAAGAGGGTATGTTATCTCTCATGCAGATGGCTAAGACTTGTGGCGCATTGGCTAGGCTTTCAGAGGCTAACTTGCCTTATATCTCAGTTCTTACTCACCCGACGACGGGAGGTGTGACTGCTTCTTATGCGACCGTTGGTGACATTAACTTGGCAGAGCCTAAGTGCATGATTGGTTTTGCAGGACCACGTGTGGTTAAGGAAACGACACACCAGAACTTGCCAGATGGGTTCCAGACGGCAGAGTTCATGCTAGAGCACGGTTTAGTAGACTCCATCGTCGCTCGTAAAGACATGCGCGATAAGATTGCTCAATTACTGCAATACTTAATGAACAACGCCTAATTTAGGTAATGGGTTCAGACGTCTTCATTGAAGTTAAAGGGTTAAAACAACAATTTGGAGAGCATCAGGTTCTTCGAGGCGTTGATGCCGTCATTCGACGTGCGGAAACGGTGGTTTTACTCGGTGCTTCAGGAGGCGGCAAGAGTGTTTTAATCAAGCATTTTAACGGGCTGTTAAAGCCTGTTGCTGGAAGTGTAAAGGTTGAGGGCATTGAATTAAACTGTCTAGGTGAGCGAGAGTTGAACGTGTCTCGCCGCAAGATAGGCATGATGTTTCAAAACGGCGCCTTGTTTGATTCATTTACAGTTTTTGAAAATATCGCGTTTCCACTTAGAGAAATGGGAGAAAAGGATGAGGCGGTGATTGAACAAAAAGTTCAAGAGGCCTTGGATATTGTCCAGTTATCAAATCATGGGCAGAAAATGCCTTCAGAGCTATCAGGCGGTATGCGTAAGCGAGTGGCGCTTGCCAGAGCTGTGGTTCATCGCCCCGAGTGTGTTTTATACGACGAGCCTCATGCCGGATTGGACCCTATTACCGCTGATCAAATCGACCACTTAATGAAGGACCTACAGGCCAAGTGGAAAATCACCAATGTGGTCATCACTCATGAAATTCGCAGTGCTTTTAGGATTGCGGATCGTATTTTGTTTTTGAAAGAAGGATTGCTTTATTGGGAAGGGAGTGTGACGGAGTTGAAAGCGTCCAAAGATCCTATTCTAAGTGATTTTATAGCCGGTAATTCCAGCCGCAGTTGGGAAAGTCGAAGCGCGTAGTTTTTTTAACTCGTCAAAAAAAGTAAATTCCCTTATCTCTTTGCTATGAATAACAAGAATGCAGAACTCTTTGCTGGCCTCTTTGTCATCATTGGTTTTGTGGTTATGGGGTCTTTGATTTTAAATTTCGGTAGATTGCAGGAGAAGTTTGATGATCAGTATAGCCTCACCGTTGTTTTTAAAACCGCTTCAGGTTTGATTGATGGAAGTGAGGTCCGCATGGGCGGCGCTAAAGTGGGGCGAGTGATTGGTAAGCCTAAGTTGGATGATCAGGGGGCTGTTAGCGTTAAGTTGTCGATTTATGAAGTGGCTAAAATTCCTGTAGAATCAAAATTTTCTGTAGTGCAGGCCAGCTTATTGGGCGATATGAGGGTTGATATCACAAGACCTCAGAAAGAGTCATCGAGTTTCATAGCCGAAGGCGCCATTGTGAAAGGCGAGGACGCGAAAGGGATTGCTGCAGTTTCTAAAAAAATTGAAGGGATTGTAGACGAAACTAACCTTACTTTGGTGAAAGTGAAAGCCTCTCTGGATGAGGTTGAGCAAACACTGAAGAGTTTAAACTCCATCACGGCCAAGGTGGATAAAAGAGTACTCTCTTCTGAGAATTTAAACAACATAGACCAGCTGATGGTTAGCTTGGCTGAAATATCAAAAGAGGCCAACGTGGCTATCAAAGACCTCGCTCCTTTATTAAAAGCAACGCAAAGCGCGGCTCTCTCGACCGATAAGCTAGCCAGCTCCTTGCAGACCCAATCGGATGAATTGGGACCTGAGATGTCTAAGCTTCTTAAAAAAGCCTCCAGCTTAATGGATACGTTGAATGCGCTGGATGAGAAGCCGGGAGTGATCGCAGCGTTGATCAATGATCCCGAAATGAGAGAGGATACCAAAGTTTTATTAAAAAACCTCAGAGAGCACGGGATTCTCCGTTATAAAGATGGTGAGAAGAAGCGAACGCAACCCAAGGCTTTTACCGGCCAGCGATAGTTTGATTTTTGAACCCTTAATGTTTTGTTTAAGATAAACTAGAATATGGCTCGCATCCCTGAGGAAACGATTGATCAAGTTATTTCAAGCACAGATATTGTTGATCTTTTGTTGAATGGATATGGTATTCAATTAAAGCGGGCGGGGACTTCTTATAAGGCATGCTGTCCTTTCCATAATGAGAAGACACCTTCGTTTAACGTGTCTGCCGACAGGCAACGTTACAAGTGTTTCGGTTGTGGCGAAGGGGGCGGTGTCGTCAACTTCGTGATGAACTACGAGAATCTCTCGTTTGTTGACTCCATTAAGAAGTTAGCTCAGCGGGCTAGTATTCCGATTATTGAGGAGAGTTATGATCCTCAAGTTGAAAAAATTAGAAAGCGTAGATCCAAGCTTTTAGAACTTCATGTGAAGTTGACGGACTGGATGCATGAGCAATTGCTAAAGGCTCCAGAGGCTCAGCACGCGCGTGATTATTTAAATTCAAGAGGCTATGATTTGGAGATGGCCAAGCGCTGGAAAATCGGCTGGATTCCAGAAAACAGCCGTTTGCTGGTTGAGTGGGCAAAGCAGGTTGGCTTTTCGGCCAAGGAGTTCGTAGAAGCCGGGATTGCTGCGCCTAAGGATGAGAGTAACCCGGGAAGAGGCGTTTACTTTAGGTTTAGGAACCGATTGATGTTCCCAATTAATAATGACTACGGAGATCCTATAGCATTCACGGCTAGGCAGTTGGTTGAGGATGCAAATACAGGCAAATATATCAATTCGCCAGAGACGGCTTTATTTAATAAATCACGGACGATTTTCGGATTGGACAAGGCGAGGCGTCCTATTTTGAAGCAAAAATATGTTCTGGTCTGTGAAGGTCAGATGGATGTGATTGCTTGTGTGGAGTCAGGGTTTGAGCATGCGGTGGCGTGTTCGGGGACTTCGTTCACCGCAGAGCATGCTCAGATTTTAAAGAAATACACCAAGCAGGTTTGTCTTTGTTTTGATGGAGATGCAGCGGGGCAAAAAGCAACGCAACGAGCTTATGCGGAATTGGCTAAAGTTGGCTTAGAGGTTCAAGTCGTGAGTTTGCCAACGGAGCATGACCCGGATACTTTTATTAAAGAGAGAGGGCAGGAGGCGTTTCAAAACGAATTGGATCAACGTCAGCATTATTTTGATTACCGTATTCGAGTCGCTAATGAGCTGGGTTTATTAAATGAACCGCGAGCGAAAGCTGATTTAGTTCAGCTATTAGCGGAGGAACTGGCTCACATTTCAGATCACGTGCAACAAGATACCTATGCGTTGCATGTTGCGGACCGCTTGAATGTCGACAGGCGTCAGCTTTCCTCAAAAGTTTCCGAGAATAAACAAAAGTTAGCCAAGGGGAACTTAGCCACGGCTAAGAGAACGGCAGCTAGGGAAGAGGGTGCGGCTGTATCTTCAGCGACTCAAGAGTCACCCCTGAATGTGCATGCTTATTTAGAAGCCTTGATGGGGATGATGCTAGTGAGCTCAGAGATTCAAGAGGTCGTGTTAGAGAATTCGGTTAAAGTCTTGAGACTGTCCGAATTGTTTGAAGGCGGGCGATTGTTGGCGAAGCTGATTAAGCGCGTGCCTTTTAAAACCGAAAAAACGGAAGATTTATCCGAGCTTTTTGCCAGTGTCAGTGAAAGCGAGTCACGATGCTTGGCTAAAATACCTCGATTAAATAAAGAGGCTTGTTCTATAGAAGCCTTAAATAAAATTTTGCTAACGATGAAGGCTGAATTCCTTCATAAAACGAAGAAGAAAAAAGAATTCATGCGGGCCTCAGAAGACACTGAAGAATCTTTGAAACCGATCTTGAAAAAAGAAATTCTTGACCTTGAGCGTCAACTTAATGAACTTCCTAGACCATTTAGGTTAAACTTTAATTAACCAATGACCCTTTTCCTTAACCAATGCCTACTAAAAAAGTAACTTCTAAAAAAGCAACGTCAAAGAAAACGGCGTCGAAAAAAGCGCCGTCAAAGAAAGCGACAGCAAAGAAAGTGGCTTCTAAAAAAGCACCGTCAAAGAAGGCTGCAGCGAAGAAGGCGGCCCCTAAAGCAGAAGCTAAGTCATCAGAAGTTGAGGTGAAGCCAACGCTCGCGGTGAAAAAGGCTAAGCCAGCTAAAAAAGCAGCGGCGAAAGAGGAGAAGCCTAAGAAAAAGGAAAAATCTAGAATCGATACTCCGGAGTTGCAGGAAAAAATTCGTGAGCTTATTAAGTTAGCGAAAGAGCAGGAGTATTTAACTTATGACGACATCAATGATATCTTACCAAATGATATCATCGAGATGGAAGATGTGGAGGCGATCATGGAGCGTCTTCGCAGTATGGAATTTGAGATCATTGACGCTTCTGAGGTCGATCGCTTTAGAG
>CALLBE010000211.1 GCA_938001985.1 uncultured Verrucomicrobiales bacterium
ACGACTCCAAACGATAAAAAAATGCGTATTAAAGAGAGTGTATTTGGCAAATTCATCCTCAAAACCATTCATTATTTACCTTAAAAACACAACTTCGCATTGCCAAACCTTAGAAATAAGTTATGAAAGAGGCAAGAAAGCGTGAAAAGCACGCCTAAAGGGAGTTCTAGGACTCTTATAAATAAAACAATATCATTTATGGAAAAGAAAAGTGATTTCGGCCTTATCGGGTTGGCTGTAATGGGCCAAAACCTTGTACTCAACATTGAGAGCAGAGGCTTCCAATGTTCTGTATACAACCGTACCGCAGCCGTTACGGATAAATTTGTTAGCGAAAACGAAGACAGAAATCTCGTAGGAACTCAATCTGTTGAAGAGTTCGTAGCGTCACTAGAGCGTCCTCGTAAGATCATGATCATGGTTAAAGCAGGTAAGCCTGTGGATCTTGTAATCGAAGGTCTTCTCCCTTTCCTTGACCAAGACGACATCGTTATCGACGGCGGAAACTCACTTTACACAGACTCAGAGCGTCGTGACGCTTGGTTGGAGCCTCTTGGTTTCCGCTTCATTGGTGCAGGTGTATCCGGTGGTGAAGAAGGTGCTCTTAAAGGACCTTCAATCATGCCAGGCGGCCCTCTTTCAACATGGGAAGTCATGAAGCCAATTTTTGAGTCTATTTCTGCTAAAGTAGACGGCGAGCCTTGTGTAACTCACATCGGCAAAGGCGGCGCAGGTCACTTTGTGAAAATGGTTCACAACGGTATCGAGTACGGCGACATGCAGCTCATCTGTGAAGCTTACAACATTTTTAAAGCAGCTGGTTTCTCAAATGCTGAGCAAGCTGAGATCTTTGCTGACTGGAACGCTGGCGACCTGGAGTCATTCCTCATCGACATCACTGCGAACATCCTTAAACACAAAGACATCGAAACAGGCCAAGACCTTGTTGACGTGGTTGTGGACAAAGCGGGTCAAAAAGGCACTGGCCGTTGGACAGTAATGGAGTCTGTTGAACAAGCAGTCCCATTCTCAACCATCGCAGGTTCTGTTGAAGCTCGTATCCTTTCTGCTAAACGTGACGAGCGTAAAGTAGCTTCTGGTATTCTTCAAGGCCCAGACAACTGGAACTTCGATCTCACCATGCCTAAAGCTGACCTTATCGGCAAAGTGCGCAATGCTCTCTTCGCTTCTAAGATCGTTTCTTACGCTCAAGGTTTGGATCTTATCAACAAAGTTGGAATCGACAAAGGTTGGGATCTTAAATTAGGTGAAATTGCTAAAATCTGGCGTGGTGGTTGTATCATCCGTGCTCAGTTCTTGAACCGTATCACAGAAGCTTATGCTGACAACGCACCAACGAACTTGATGCTTGCTCCATTCTTCACAGACGTTCTTAACAAAGGTCAAAAAGACTGGCGTGAGGTGGTTGCTCTTGCGGCAACAAACGGCATCCCAGTTCCATCATTCGGCGGTTCTCTTTCTTACTACGATGCTTATCGTGCTGAAAGACTTCCGGCTAACCTTCTTCAAGCGCAACGTGACTTCTTCGGAGCTCACACATACGAGCGTGTAGACAAGCCTGAAGGTGAGTTCTTCCACACGGAAGATTGGCCTGAGCTTATGGGTTAATTCCTGTTCTCATTTTAACAAAACCTCCGCAGTTCATCGCTGCGGAGGTTTTTTATATTTTAAAGTATTGAAGTTCTTTGCTGATAACATTTCAAAAAGGAGAACCTTGACATTTCTTTTCATTTAGGACATGAACACGGAATGCCTTCTGTTGCCGACACCCCCCTTATTGATTGGTTCTGGTATCTTAGTTACCTCTTCACTCTTATTTTGTTAGGAGGTTATGGATTTCATCGCTTAACGATTATTTATTTATACTTCAAGCATTCCAAGGAGAAGCCGCAGCCACTCAGAGAATTTGAGACGCTCCCCTTAGTCACTATTCAACTACCGATCTTTAATGAAAAAGAAGTGGTTAATCGTCTTTTCGATTCGATTGTCAAACTTGATTACCCCCAAGATAAAATCCATATTCAGGTCCTCGACGACTCTACTGATGACACGGTAGACCTCAGCAGATCTGGAGTTGCTTCTTTAGTTGAACAAGGTTTCGATGCCGAACTGATTCACCGCACGGACCGCACGGGTTACAAGGCAGGTGCTTTAGAGAACGCATCAAAAACAGCTAAAGGTGATTATTTACTTATTTTAGACGCTGACTTCGTTCCTAAAGCGAACATGCTTAAAAAAATCATCCATTACTTCACTGATGATAAAATCGGGATGGTCCAGACTCGCTGGGGACATTTAAACCGTAACTATAATTTACTCACCCGCGTTCAAGCGATGTTCTTGGACGGTCACTTGGAATTAGAGCAAACAGCACGGAACCGCTCTGGTCGATTCTTCACCTTTAACGGAACGGCTGGAATCTGGCGCAAATCAACAATCGCAGACGCTGGAGGCTGGGATCATGACACCCTCACTGAGGACATGGATTTAAGCTACCGTGCTCAATTAAACGGCTGGAAGTTCATCTTCTTAAATGATGTTGAAACGCCTGCAGAGCTCCCTGTTGACATGAATGGATTTAAAAGCCAACAGCA
>CALLBE010000212.1 GCA_938001985.1 uncultured Verrucomicrobiales bacterium
TGCTCTTTCCAGCGCCTTTTTAAGTCAGACATTTTTTCGTTGGTCATCAGGCATATTTCTAGCGCTCGGATGACGTATCTCTTATTGGTTAAATTGGTTTGAGCCGCCCCGACAGGGTCTAAGGACTCGAGTCTTTGAACCAAATCAGGGAGCGTCTCAGCGTTTAATGCTTCACGAAGCGCTTCATCCGCACCGGGCAAACCAGAAGAGCCATGCGTCATGAATTTTAAGTAAAGACCAGAGCCGCCAACGATAATGGGGGTTTTTCCTTCTTGAATGAGTCTCTCCGCTATGGGCTTGGCTGCTTGGTGATGTAAGACCGCATTGGACTCGACGTCTGGCGGGAGTGTTTCAAATAAATGGTGAGGAATCTCCCCCTTTTCTTCTACGGAAGGGGCCGCTGAAAGAAGTGGGATGTCTTGGTAAATTTGATACGCGTCCCCATTAATGATCTCCCCATTCACCTTCTTAGCCAGATCCAGTGCAAAACGGGTTTTGCCCGAAGCGGTGGGACCCACGACAAAGAGCGTTTCTTTAGGAAGAGGGCTTAACTTATTCTCACTCATATCAGGCTGTTAAGGAGTGTTTTATAAACTTCGAATCGTGATATTTTGACTGGCTTTTTCCAATCCAAAGATGAGGCTTTTTCAATTTTATCGAGTGTTTTAAACGCCAGTTTGGCCGGGAGAATCGTGGCAAAACGAGTGCGCCAATCTACGAGAGAGGTCGAATACTCAAGGCCAGCGTTAAGGTGCTCCTTCGCCAACTTGATCATTTCGGCCCTAGATTCTAATAATGAAGCTTCATTAGACTCGGTTTCTAAATCCGAACAGGGGATATAACACCGCCCAATGAGCTCATCGGATTGAACGTCTCTTAGAATATTCACCAGCTGCAACCCTTTCCCATAAGCAGCTCCTAGCTCCATGAGTTTATCTGAGCTTAATCGAGAATAGTTAGCTTGTGTTTTTAATCCGACTTGCGTCCAAAAAACACCCACACAACCCGCCACTGAGTAAGTGTAATCATCAAGTTGAGAGTCGGTGTTAAACGAACGAATGGCCTCACTGGAATTGACTTCAAAATACTCAATATCGGCGATTTGACCTCGAATGATGGTGTTGAGCACTTCTTTAATATCCATTAAAATAGATTCGGGAAGTTCGCGAGTCACCGCCATCACGCTGTTCAGCCTTGTCAGAAGTTTCTTTTCGCCCTGATGCTCGAGCTGATCTAGCCATTTTGGAGAAGCCGGAAGCGAAGAATTTTCGCTATTGATAGCATGTAGAAACCCTTCTAGCCATTCGATACGACTCTGTGGCGGGGCGAGGCGGTAATCAGCAATCGTGTCACTGGCTCTAGCCAATAAGTAAGCAATCGAAGTGGGTTGCTTGAAGACCTGGGGTAGGAATTTTAGCGTTAAATAAAAAGACCGAGAGACCGATTTTAATAACTGGTTAAACTCTCGCTCGTTCATGCGCTCTAATTGAGCATTTAATTCTTTTTCAGAAAAGATAAAACCTATGCCCTTATCCCCGTCTTTATGAGACTCGTTACCGGCTTAGATGGAAGAGCGGTTTAGTCTAGGCAATAAGGTTTCTAATGGTGCTTTTAAAATCGATCACGAATTAGCGTGATGAGCACCCCTTGCACCTGAAGTTCTTGAACGGGGTGTAAATCTGGAAACGCTGGGTTCTCAGCTTTTAAATACGTTTTCCCATCTGACTCGATATAACGCTTCAGGGTGGTTTCCCCATCAATGAGGGCGGCTACAATATCACCGTTGCGAGGCATTCTTTTTTCTAAAATGATGATGTCACCATCGCAAATGCTAGCATTGATCATGGACTCTCCCTTCACCTTCAGAGCGAAGAGGTTATTTTTGTCAGCCAATCCAAATAAAATAGGATCTAGAGACAATTCGTTTTCTAATTGAGGTTGGCTGTCCTGAGCAAACCCAGCCGCAATACTGCCATAAAGCGGAATTTTCACCACTGGGGTTTCTGCTATATTCTGAGTCTGAGCTTGAGGTTTATGAAAAGGGTTTGAATCTGATTGTTCCGTAAAAATGATGGCGCGAGCCTGACCTGGGATTCTACGAATATGCCCTTTTTTCTCCAAAGCTCTTAGATGACCCATCGCTGCGGTTTGGCTTGAAAAGCCAAAATGAGTTTGGATTTCACGAGTGGAAGGCATTAATCCTGTTTTTTTATGAACACTTTTTAAAAAATCAAATAACTCCGCTTGTCTTGCAGTTAGGCCTTCCCTCATGAGGTATAGTGTTATATTGATCAGTGTTCAAATCAACATAATAATTAAATAAAAAGGGAAAGCCACAGAGTAACTTTGGCTATTGAGCGGATGTGCTGAAATCAATTTAATAAATTTATTCGGTAATGATTTTGAATATTAACGCTCTGAGCCTCCAAACGATGGCCTTAATTTACTTAAATTAAAATGACTTATGTATTATAGAGTTGCAGGCAATTGGAATTTAAGTATTTAGTCTTTT
>CALLBE010000213.1 GCA_938001985.1 uncultured Verrucomicrobiales bacterium
GAATCATTCAAGACAGTGCAGCAGCTTCGCTAAGAGCAGCCAATAATATCACGTTGGATGGCAATACGATTCGTAATGAGTACAGCCAAATATCGGCAGGCAAAGATCTGAAAATTGCAGGAGCAAATTTAGTCAATGTCAGTGATGAACTAAGGAAAAGAACCGATACCAATAGTCGTATCGAATATTATGACGTTTACAAGAAAAGTGACACATGGGGAAGTGACGATGTTGGTATTCGAACCTGGTGGGTAGATCAAGCGCCCACTCGAGACTATGAGGTGATTAAGAATATCTACAGCACGATCGAAGCAGGTGGCAAAATCATAGGAAAACTAACGGGGAGCTTTGTTAATAAAAGCAGTACAGGGCTCAATCCAAGTGCTCGATCCTTCGTAGTCAAGGGGCCAACTGCCAGCAATGTGCTGACTCAGGCGCAGATCCGAGACACGAACGCACTCACGCCTAACGCAACGATTCGCACCACACTGGATCAGCTGGGCTCACTCAGCTCTTTGTTCTCGAAAACACCGCAAACCTCAGCGAAGTACCTCATTGAGAGCCGTCCTGATTTTGTCGACAGAGGCTTATTCCTAGGTTCTGACTACTTTTTTGAGAGAAATGGTAACCAAGAGCATTTAACCAAACGCCTAGGCGACGCTTATTTCGAGACGCTGCACGTTTCTAATCAACTCTTCAAGCTCACAGGTCAGCGTAAGTTTGGCCATCAAAACAGCTCAGATCTCACCTTCATGAAGCGACTCATGGATGGATCGCTAGAAGCACAACAAAATTTAGACTTGAAGGTTGGGCTTGCCCTCACCGCCGAGCAGTTCAACGGCTTAGAAAACGACATCATCTGGTATGTGGCCAAAGAGGTCAATGGCGAGAGCGTTCTAGAGCCTATTGTCTACCTAGCCCCATCGACCTTGGCTCGTCTTGACGAGCGCCAAGGCACGGCTGTTTTGGCTGCGAATTTGATAGACCTGCAAGTTGGCGGCGACATCACCAACTCAGGCACCCTCACCGCAGAGAACACCTCCTTAAAAGCCAACGATATTAACAACGTGAACGGCTCCCTGCTGGCGGATACCTCGCTTTCACTGCAAGCAGCCAATGATATCCTCAACCGCTCTGCCACTATTAAAGGCGGATCCGTCAGCCTCAACGCAGGCAGAGATATCATCGCCGACCGCTTCAAGCAGCGAGTCAAGAGTACCGTCACTCAAGAGGCAACGAGCACTCAATCTAAAGGCTTTGGTCGACTTTTTCAAAAAATACAAAAACCTTCCCAAGATTCGACCTTCTCACAAGAACGCCTAGGGCAAGCTTCTCAGATTCAATCAGAAGGCGAACTCAGCCTCAGCGCAGGAGGAGACATCACGCTCAAAGCCACCGATACGAACTCAGCCGGAGACACCACGTTACAAGCTGGCAACCAAGTCAATATCACCACTCAATCCCTAACGAACTCAAGTCGTCAGAACTTTAAATACGGGAAGATGAATCAAGATTCGAGGACCCACACAGGCAGCACCCTCAGCGCAGGCGGGGACTTATCGATTACATCAGGCGGTGACACTACCATTACGGCAAGCAATCTTGATGCCACCAAGCAGCTCAACGTCACCACGGGAGGGGATTTAACCCTTCAGTCAGCCGTTAATACAGGAGATTCCTCCTCAAAACTGGACTTAGGGCATTATAAAAACGAAAAATCCGAGAAGTACACAACCAACGTAGGCTCGAACCTATCGGGAGCTGAAGTCGCTTTAAATTCAGGCAAAAATATAACGGTCAAGGCCTCCACTGTCCAAGGCGAGAATAAGGTCGCTATTAACGCTGCTAAAGATGTCAACATCACCAGTGCGCAAGACACCTACCACTCAAAATCCTTCGAGCAAACCATTGAGAAAAAAAGCTTTGGTCGCAAGAAAATCACCACGATACGTAAAGAGCAAGCGAACCTAACCGCAGCGGAATCTACTATCGCCTCAGGAGGAGACCTTACGATTGCTAGCAATCAAGACCTCACCGTCACAGGGAGTGAGCTTTTAGCCGAGAAAGATCTCAATATTAACCACGGTGGAGACCTCACGATCCAGAGCGCTCGTGAGTCTGAGAAGTCATTCTATGAGGAGAAGGTGAAGAAAAGTATCTTTGGCATTCGCTACGCCAAGGGCAAAGAGTCCAATAAGCTCGATATTAGCTCACTCCAAGGGAGTTTAGTGGGGGCGGGTCAGGACGCAACCTTAGCTTCAGGAGGTAATATTAATATCAAAGCCTCACAAGTTAATGCTCTCGAAGGTGATCTTAATCTAGCAGCCAAGGGCGATGTTAATGTCTTGGCTGGAAAAACGACGATTTCTGAAGAAACGGTTAAAGAACATTCTGGCTTTGGGACGACGACGAGCTCGACTAAGACAGGGGCAAGCGCCAGCTTTGGTTACACCAAGTCAAAAGAGAAGTCCACCTACGACGCGACGATCCATGAGCGTTCGAGTTTAGCCTCAGGTGGTAAGATTAATATTGAAGCGGGGAAAGATGTCACCTTAGAGGCGGCGGAGATCAACAGTGGCAGTGACACCAATGTCACCGCTGGTGATAACATCAAGGTCACCACCGTCCAAGACGAAGTCAAAACAACGTATTCAAAAGATGAATTCAGTATCGCCGTCACCGCCACCGCTTCAGCGGGGATTCTAGACACAGTTGAGCAATTAAAAAGCGGGGCTGATTTGCTAAAGAAAAAAGGAGGGGAAGTCGGCGCTACAGGCCAAGTAGCAGGAGTCCTCCGAGCCGACAGTGCTGTAGGTCGCTTACGTTCTGCGGGTCAAAGCACTTATACCAACATCGCAGACCAAGGATTGGGCAAAGGGTTGAAGCAAGGCATTGTTGATAATTCTGCGGTGAATGTCTCTGTTCAAGTGGGAGTCAGTGCGACGAAAATCCGCAAAAAAGATGAGTCGTCAACCGCATTGGTTACAACGATCGACTCTGGGGGAGACATCAACTTCAGGAGTGGCGAGAATATTGAACTGACCGGCACGCAAGCCAATGCCGAAGGCGCCATTAATCTCGATGCCGGCAAGGACATTGTTTATAAACAAGCACTCTCCACAGCATCAGGGGAGTCTAAACAAAAAACTGGAGGTCTCAGTGTAGGCGTCGGCTACCAAGCGGGGGGAACTTCTGGCGGAGGCGCTGGGGTGAAGGTTAGCGGTAGTTTTTCTAAAAGCAATAGCAGTTACAGCCGAGGCACGTACACGAATGTGGGTCTGAATGCCAAGGCTGGCGAAGTGGCAACCAAGGCTGGCGGTGAGGTCATTGATGAGCAAATAGGTCAAGATTGGGATAGAGAGTCGTCCTCATCCTT
>CALLBE010000214.1 GCA_938001985.1 uncultured Verrucomicrobiales bacterium
TGCTGACATTGAAAGTCGTAAAAAAGAAGGCTTGAATCCTAAGCCTATTGACTGCGGCGACCTTTTATCTGAAATCATTTCTCAAATCAAAGACCCTAATAGCGTTGAGAAAAAAGAATCCCTCGTCTTCTTCATCTACAATACGCTTCCTGGGACAACAAGCGCTGCTGGCGTTAAGGCCGCTTTTCTCAAGTCCATTATTCTAGGGGAAGAAAAAGTAGCAGAAATCTCACCTGACTTTGCTTTCGAACTTCTTTCTCACATGAAAGGCGGACCTTCCATCGAGGTTCTTTTGGACATCGCTTTGGGCAATGACCTTTCCTTGGCTAAACAAGCGGCTGAGATTTTAAAAACGCAGGTGTTCTTATACGAGGCTGATACCGACAAACTCTTAAACGCTTTCAACTCGGGCAACCAACTGGCTAAAGAAATCCTAGAAAGTTACTCAAAAGGAGAATTCTTCACGAAGCTTCCAGAAGTTCCTAAAACCATTGATGTCGTGACTTATGTGGCGGGCGAAGGTGACATCTCAACTGATTTACTTTCTCCAGGCAACCAAGCTCACTCAAGATCAGATCGTGAGCTACACGGCAAGTGCATGATCAGCGAAGAAGCTCAGAAGGAAATCATCGCGCTTCAAGAAGCCAACCCAGGAAAAAGCGTGATGCTGATTGCTGAGAAAGGCACCATGGGTGTGGGTTCTTCCCGAATGTCAGGAGTGAACAACGTCGCTCTCTGGACAGGCAAGCAAGCGAGTCAGTACATTCCATTTGTTAACATCTTCCCTATTGTTGCGGGAACGAACGGCATCTCTCCGATTTTCCTCACCACGGTGAGTGTGACCGGAGGCATCGTCATTGATCTTAAAAACTGGGTCAAAGAACTCGATAACGACGGAAATCCTATTTTAAACGAAAATGGTGACCCTATCTTAAAAGAAGTCTATTCCGTAGCGACAGGCACTGTATTGACGATCAATACAGAGACTAAAAAGCTCTATAACGGTGATCAAGAGTTAGTGGATATCTCTTCCGCTCTTTCACCTCAAAAACTAGAGTTCATCAGAGCCGGCGGTTCTTATGCGATTGTCTTTGGTAAAAAATTACAAACCTTCGCTGCAGAGGCTCTCAACACGCCGCTTCAGTCTGTTTTTGCTCCTTCTAAAGAAATCTCAGCAGAAGGAAAAGGCCTCACTGCCGTTGAAAAAATCTTTAATAAAAACGCGGTAGGCATTAGCACCGAAGGCGCTTTAAAAGCATCTTCAGATGTACGTGTGAAGGTGAACATCGTCGGTTCACAAGACACCACAGGCTTAATGACCTCTCAAGAACTTGAGGCCATGGCAGCAACGGTGATCTCTCCTACCGTTGATGGTGCTTACCAATCAGGCTGTCACACCGCTTCTGTTTGGGATAAAAAAGCTCAAGCCAACATTCCTAAATTGATGCAATTTATGAATGACTTCGGCCTCATCACCGCTCGTGACCCTCAAGGCAAATACCATGCCATGACAGACGTGATTCACAAAGTCCTCAACGATCTCACTGTGGATGAATGGGCAATCATTATCGGTGGTGACTCGCACACCCGTATGTCAAAAGGCGTTGCGTTTGGTGCGGATTCAGGCACGGTGGCTTTAGCCTTAGCGACAGGCGAGGCTTCCATGCAGATACCTGAGTCGGTTAAAGTAACGTTCAAGGGCGATCTAAAAGCTCACATGGATTTCCGTGATGTCGTTCACGCCACTCAGTCTCAAATGCTCAAAAAGTTTGGTGAAAACGTGTTCCAAGGTCGCGTGATCGAGGTTCATATCGGAACGCTCCCAGCAGACCAAGCATTCACATTCACCGATTGGACGGCAGAGATGAAGGCAAAAGCTTCTATCTGTATCTCTCAAGATGACACGCTGATTGAATCACTGGAAATTGCGAAAAGCAGAATCCAAATCATGATCAATAAGGGCATGGACAACAAAACTCAAGTTCTCCAAGGCCTCATTGACAAAGCGAACACGCGTATTGATGAAATCCGTTCAGGCAAAAAACCTGCCTTAACACCGGATAAGGACGCCACCTATTCGGCTGAGTTCGTTGTTGATCTCGATCAGATCGATGATCCAATGATTGCTGATCCAGACGTGCACAACGAGGACGTTTCTAAGCGTTACACGCATGATGTTATTCGTGAGCTTTCTTATTATAAGGGCGAGAAGACCATTGACCTAGGTTTCGTAGGTTCTTGCATGGTGCACAAAGGAGACCTCAAGATTGTTTCTAAAATGCTTAAAAACCTTGAAGAACAACAAGGTGATTTCAAATTCAAAGCCCCTCTCGTCGTTGCAGCGCCTACTTACAACATCATTGATGAGTTAAAAGAAGAAGGCGACTGGGATATTTTACAAAAATACTCAGGCTTTGAGTTCGATGACAACGCTCCAAAAGGAGAAGCGAGAACTGAATACGAGAACATGATGTATCTCGAAAGACCTGGTTGTAACCTCTGCATGGGTAACCAAGAGAAAGCGGCCAAAGGCGATACCGTCATGGCAACTTCAACCCGTCTTTTCCAAGGGCGTGTTGTGGAAGATTCAGAGCGTAAAAAAGGAGAATCCCTTCTTTCCTCAACACCCGTTGTGGTTCTTTCTTCCATCCTAGGCAGAACGCCAACTCTTGAGGAGTACAAGCAGGCGGTTACCGGCATCGAGTTGACTCGCTTTGCCCCACCTCTTGAGGAGCTCACTTCGTAATAAACGCTTTAAAGAGCAGTAATTTCACTATACCTTTCGTTAACGGCTGTTAAGGCCTTAACGAAAGGTATATTTTTTTATCATGACAAACGCTCCTCTTATTATTGGTATCGATTTTGGTGGCACCTCCATCAAGCCAGCTTTGATTCAAGAAGACAAAATTGTTGAGAAACTCCCTCTGATCATCACAGGCGATTACTCATCCGCGGAAGCCATCATTGATGAAATCGCTCTGATCTGTAAGCAGGCAAAACAAGACCACCCTGAGATCAAGGCGATTGGCATAGGCGTTCCCGGTTTTGTTAATTTCCATGAAGGCGTTGTCAATGACCTACCCAACGTGCCTGGTTGGAAAAACATCCCGATCAAACAAATCTTAGAATCTCAAACCAACCTACCTGTAAAGATCGATAACGACGTCAATGCCATGGCGTATGCGGAATGGAAATACGGCGCAGGCAAAAACTGCGAGCACATGATCGCCATGACTCTTGGAACAGGGTTAGGAGGAGGAATCATTAGCAATAATCAACTGATTCGAGGCCATCAATTTGCCGCAGGAGAGATCGGACACATGACCGTCAACATGGACGCTGCACCCGGGCTATACAACAACCCAGGTGCCGTTGAGAGCTATATTGGCAACCAACCCATCGCCCGGTACATGCAGGAGCAATATGAAAAAGAAGGGCTTAG
>CALLBE010000215.1 GCA_938001985.1 uncultured Verrucomicrobiales bacterium
GGAGGCATGGGCGACATGGGGGATTTAAGTAAAATGATGGGCGGCCGATAAGCCTATTTTTTGTAAAAAATCTCCCAAGATTCATCCCCCCAGCACTCAAACTCTTTGTGCTTGATATACTATTCCACTAAACCTTCCTCACTGAGGCCTTTTTTCCTTAATTTAGAAGCCGCTCTAGCTTCTTTAAAGAAACTCTGGAGAAGCGCTAAACATTCGTTTTCGAGCACTCCTGAAGTCACTTCGCATTTGTGATTTAGTGGAGGATTACTATCGAGCAAATTAATCCAGCCACCAGCCGCACCGCCTTTCGGATCTCTCAAACCGAAAACCACGCGATCCGGTCGGCAATGCACCAAGGCGCCAGCACACATGGGACATGGCTCTTTGGTGATATAAACGGTAGTGCCCTCCAATCGCCAGTCGCCATAATGATTCTGGGCCGATGTGAGCGCTATCATTTCCGCATGGGCTGTTGCGTCCTTCAGTGTCTCCACTTGGTTCCACCCTCTGGCGATAATTGCCTTATCCTTTACAATTACAGCACCAATAGGCACCTCATTGGCTCGCATGGCTTTTCTCGCCTCTCGAAGCGCTTGATACATGAAATAATCATCATTCAACAACTCCGAATCATCGTTTACAATCTCCATAACAGTGCTTATTTTTGATGGTTTCGGATGACTTTCGTCATGGTCTCCAGCGCCTGCTGAAGACGTGCTCTTGGGCATCCAAAATTAAGACGACACGCTCCTTTTTGACCAAAGGCCGCTCCATCGGAAAGGTATAGCTTGGCTTTTTCTTCAAAAAGCTGAGCCGGGTTCTCAATCCCTGTTTTACTAAAGTCAAGCCACGCTAAGTAAGTCGCCTCCATCTCCGGCATTTCAACGCCTTCCCACTCCTGATCAACAAAGGAGCGCAGCAGATCATAATTTCCTTTTAAATAGGTTACCAAAGACTGCCTCCACGACTCTCCATGGCGATACGCCGCCTCAGCTGCATAAAATGATAGTGTATTAATCTCCGCTTGTGTGTGCTTCTTAGCCGCCACGAAACGACGCCTCAAATGATCATCAAAAATAATTGCATACGCATACGCTAACCCCGCAATATTGTAAGTTTTGCTAGGAGAATTTAAAACAATCAATCGCTTCCTAAAGCTCTCAGGTAGATTGAGACCTGAGAAAAACGGTGTTTTATCTTCATCATAAATCAAATCACAATGAACCTCATCCGTGACGAGAATTAAATCGTGTGTCTCACAAAACGAGGCTAAACGCTTAATCTCAGCTTCTGTGAAAACACGGCCCAAAGGGTTTTGAGGCGAACATAAAATAAAGATCTCCGTCTTTTCTGTCACGGAAGCTTCCATCTTCTCCCAATCCAAGGTCCACTGGCCTTCTTCACCTTTAACTTGAGGCAACGCCAAGGTCTCCATTTCCTGATCTTTCGCTACGGATAAAAATGGATAGTAAACAGGGCTATGCGTCATCATTTGCCCCCCTTTAGAACCAAAAGCCTGACAAGCCAGCGACAGTGCAGGCACGAGACCACCCACATGAACTAAATGCTTCGCTTCGATTTTCGTACGATGCCTTCTAAGAACATAATCACAAACCGCCTCCTCCAAGCCCTCGTGAGCATGCGCATAACCATAAACCCCAAAATCAACACGCTCTCTCAACGCATCAATAACAGGCTGCGGTGATTTGAAATCTAAATCAGCCACCCAAAAAGGCTCCAACCCGGGTTTTCTATCCCATTTGATTGAGCCCGTACCACGTCTCTCAATGTACTCATCGAATTGCTGATTCATGCCTTTATCATGAAAAGGTTACCCTTTTGGTCAAATTATATTCACAAAAGAGTGACTTTTTATATTTCGTTACTTGTCACAAGCCCCTCAGACCGCTATTCCATCTATACTAAACTTTCTTAAACATGCTTAAATGGGTTCTACAAAAAATCGTTGGTACAAAAAACCAACGAGAAGTTAAAAAAATACGTCCGATTGTTCAACGAATCAATGAGATTGAAACGGGGCTACAAGAGAAGTCTCATGAGCAACTGATTCTTAAAACCAAAGAGTGGCAAGATCACCTACACCGCTATCTGCCTATCGAGCTACCAACCAAGCGTGAGATTGAAAGACTCTTTGCTGACGACAACCAAGAAGCACTGAGAGAGATCGCAGATTACCTTCAAAAACGTCTCGACCTTCTACGTGAAGAATTCAACACCTTACCCGAAGTCGTCGCGTCCAACCCAACTTCTATCGAAGAAGCTAAGAATGCCTTCTTTGATATTGAAGGCGCTTTTCCTAAACTGAGAAAATCTTACCTCGACCTCATCTTACCTGAAGCTTACGCACTGGTTAAGAACGGCGCTCGTCGTCTTTGTGGTGAAAAAATCAATGTCTGTGACAACGATTTGGAGTGGAACATGGTTCACTTCGACACCCAGCTGATTGGCGGTATCGCTCTCCACCGTGGCATCATTGCGGAGATGATGACAGGTGAAGGTAAAACTTTAGTGGGAACCCTACCTGTTTTCTTAAACGCACTGACCGGTCTCGGCGTGCATGTGATTACGGTCAATGACTACCTCGCTCGTCGAGATTCCGAGTGGATGGGTGCGCTTTATAAGTACCTAGGCCTGAGTGTTGGAGTTCTTCAAAACCAAATATCTCACGACCTTCGTCAACAGGCTTATAAGTGTGACATCACTTACGGAACCAACAGTGAGTTCGGCTTCGATTACTTACGAGACAACGGAATGGCTTCTTCGAAAGAAGAACAAACGCAACGCTCTCATTACTTCGCCATTATTGATGAGGTTGACTCCGTTTTAATTGATGAAGCAAGAACGCCTCTCATCATCTCCGGCCCTTCAACGCTAGCTCAAAACCAAAACTACGCACGCTTCAACAACGTGGTGATTCAGTTGGTCCGCAAGCAAGCCATGCTCGCTAACGATTTGGTAACTGACATCAAAAAAGCGATCGACGCCAACGACAACCAAATCATTGGCAAGTTGCTTTATAAACTGAAATTAGGGCAGCCAAAAAACCGCCAATTCATGAAGTTCATGGAGGAGCCAGAACTTCGCCGTCTCATGGAGAAGGCTGAATTAAATCTTCTAGACGCAGAAAACCGCGATCAACTTTATGCGCTAAAAGAGGAAATCTACTTCAGTATCGATGAAAAAACCAACGATGCTGATCTCATGGAAAAAGGCCGTGCTTTCTTATCTCCAGGAGATCCAGATGCCTTCACCCTTCCTGACTTGGGAACCGAATTTGCTGAAATTGATGCGCAAACCGAGACCTCACCAGAGTCTCGCCAACGACAAAAAGAACAGCTTCAGAACAAACTCGATTTCCAAGCTCAAAAAGTACACGCGATTTCTCAACTACTTCGCGCTCACTGTATTTATGAAAAGGATGTTGAATATGTCGTAAGTGATGGGCAGGTCATCATTGTCGATCAAAACACAGGACGTGAAATGCCAGGAAGACGTTGGTCAGACGGTCTTCACCAAGCTATTGAAGCCAAAGAAGGCGTGAAGTTGGAAGATGAAACACAAACCTACGCCACCATCACGATTCAAAACTACTTCCGTCAATATGAGAAGTTAGCAGGCATGACAGGTACGGCTGAAACCGAAGCTGCTGAGTTTAAAGACATCTACAACCTAGACGTTCTACCCATCCCAACACACCGTGACAACCAACGTGAGGACAAGAATGACCTAGTCTTCAAGACTCAACGTGAGAAGTATAACATGGTTGTTGATGTGATCAAAAAGGCTCACGAAGCCGGTCAACCCGTGCTGGCAGGAACCGCTTCGGTTGATGCTTCCGAGACCTTATCCCGTCTTTTAAAACGTGCTAAGATCCCTCACAATGTCTTGAACGCTAAGTACCACCGTCAAGAAGCTGAAATCATCGCCAACGCAGGTCAAAAAGGAGCGGTGACTGTTTCCACCAACATGGCTGGTCGTGGTACTGATATTAAATTAGCAGAAGGTGTGGAAGAAATCGGAGGCCTATTTGTGGTCGCTACCGAACGTCACCCGTCACGTCGTATCGACAGACAGCTGAGAGGCCGTTGTGCCCGTCAGGGAGATAAAGGAACTTCACAGTTCTTCATCTCATTCGAAGATGATTTGATGCGTAACTTCGCTGCGGCAGATCGCATGACTTCGATGATGGAGAAGCTAGGCATGGAAGAAGGCGAGGCCTTAGAACATAGCTGGCTCAACAAGTCTGTAGAGACCGCACAAAAGCGTGTGGAACAAGCACACTACCGTCACCGTAAGTACGTTCTCGATTTTGACAACGTGATGAACAAGCAACGTGAGGTTATCTACGGATACCGTAATGACGTGCTTCGCTCAGAAGATCCAAGCCCACTGGTACAAGAAATCATTGAAGAAGGAAGTCCGGCTAAGATTGAAGAGTTCTTCACCTTTGATAGCGCGAATGAAAAGCCAGTGAATGACGTTGAGGAGTTCCTAGTTTGGGCTAACTCAACCTTCCCTCTCGGTCTCTCAGCAGACTCAGCTAAGTTTGAAGAAATGAAAGCTGAAGATGCAGCCACCTTCCTCATCGAAAAAGTCCAACAGACTTATTCAGAGAAGATGAAACTTGAAGAGCCTCAACTTGCTGATCACCTCGAAAGGAGCATCATCCTCGTTGCGATTGATTCACTTTGGAAAGAACACCTCTACAACATGGACTCTCTCCGTGAAGGCGTTCAGCTTCGAGCTCAAGGTCAAAAAGACCCTCTAGTGGAATACAAAAAAGAAGCCTTCATCTTATTCGAAGAGCTCATGGGAGCGATTCAAGAAAAAGCACTGGGCAACCTCTTCCGCTCAACAACGAACTTAGACCAATACGAAGAGTTCTTGAAGTCACTGCCTCAACACTCATCTTCAGCAGAAGGCGAGAACGAGTCAGACAAAAAGCAACTCAGCAATCCGTTGGTGGAAACCGATGAGAATGGTAAGCAAAAAGTTAAGCTTAATCTTCCTAAGCGTCGCCCTACCCTAAACGTCGGACGAAATGAGCCTTGCTCTTGTGGTTCTGGCAAGAAGTTCAAACAATGCTGCGGCCGTTAAGCCCTAGTAGGCAATACACCACAACTTAATCTTAAACAAAAGAAGCGACAGAGAGATTCTGTCGCTTCTTTTTATTTATAAGGCCTCAACAGACACTTGATTCCGTCAAAAAATCAAAGGAGTGTTCCTAAAAACTCACCCTTAAAAAAGACAAGCTTCCTTAAACTGAAAAGTTAGGGCACTTCTCTAAAAACTCTTTGGGATTGTCCCACAAGACTCGCTCAATAATATCAGCAGCATGTTGACGCTTCTTCATCTCCAGACCGCACTTAATAACGGCTAGAGGATCAGAAATACCCCAATCACAGGCAGAGTTCATCCAGATTTTATCGAGGCCGTACATCTCAAGCATATCAACTGCACGTGCCTGAGAACATTTAGATTGAGGGTACAGAGTCATCCCTGCCCAAAAACCATTATCCTTCACCAATTGGATCGTGTGCTCCTCCACATGATCAATCACGACACGAGAAGGGTCAACTTGAGCATTTTTTAACGCGTCAATAATCAGTTTAGTCCCTTTGAATTTGTCTTCTAAATGAGGTGTGTGAATTAAGATAGGCAAGTCGTGCTTCTTCGCTAAATCAACATGCTCCTCAAAGATGGTTAATTCGTTTTTACTATTTTTATTCAGGCCAATTTCACCAATACCTAAAACATTGGGCTTATCTAAAAAATCAGGAATAATAGACAACACCTCTCTAGCAAAGCCAATATCCTCCGCTTCCTTTGGATTGATACAAAGCCAGGTATAATGCTTGATCCCGAACTTCTCAGCTCGCTTGGGCTCATACTCAGTTAACTGTCGGTAATAATCAAAAAAACCTTGGGCAGAACTGCGATCAAACCCAGCCCAAAAGGCCGGCTCACAAAGGACTTCACAGCCTGCCATGGCAATTTTTTCATAATCATCAGTCGTGCGACTCACCATGTGACCATGTGGCTCAATATATTTCATAGTCGTCTAGAATCAGTCGTTTAAATTAATGGCTCCGTTCGCAAATTGGATGCTCGCAGACTCAACCGGCGCTTGTGAATGATCTGAAAAGGTATGATGAACCGCTTGAGTTCGAGTCAACCCTTCTTGCGGAGAAATCATGGCTTCAATCGCTTTTTTAAAAGCAAAATCTCGATAATCTGCCTCGCCTTCTCCCCTTTCAACTCTGTCTAAGAAAGCCGCAATCTCTAGGAGATTAAAACGGTTTTCCATAAAGTATAAGTCTTGGAGTTCTTTTTTTTGCATAGGGTAATAAAGGGTTTTACGGTCTTTGCTCAGGCTCAAGGAGAATACTGAGGGCAAGTTTGGGGTTTTAATTAAAACGCCCTCCCCTCAGCTTTCCGTTTATCCGCTTGAACTTTTCTACCATTAAAGCGTCGCCGCCGCTTCTTTTAACAAACGCTCTGTG
>CALLBE010000216.1 GCA_938001985.1 uncultured Verrucomicrobiales bacterium
AAAAGGGGATACGATCAAACTAAACCTTAAGGGTGTTCCTTCTATTGAACAAACTGAGGTTTCTGGAGAGTACTTAATTGACCATAAAGGCTACGTCCGAATCACCTACCTTCCAAAACCTATTTATGCCTTGGGCATGGACAGTTCTCAGTTAGCAAGAGAAGTTGAAGAGCTTTATAAAAAGAATAATATTTACACGCACCCGAACATTACAATTTTTGCGAGTGGTGATTCAGTTAATAAGGAAAGAACCGTACAGGTCCTAGGCATGGTTAGAAACCCTGGTCCTATTGCTTGGAAGGAAGGTTTGACTGCCTTTGAGGCGATCTCTTTTGCTGGAGGAAAAAATGATTTTGGATCCTATAAAAAAATACGTTTAACTCGTAAAAGCGGATCCGTAAAAATATTAAACTTTAAAAAGAATACGGATAAAAACTATAGAATCTTGCCTGAAGATATTCTTGAGGTCGGACAAGGTGGTATTTTTTAATCAAGAGAGTGGAAGATCATATAGACACTCCTGAAATTCAGAGCTTAAGGCCTGAGTCTATTCTTAAATTCAAAGGGCAACCTAAAGTTACAGAAAGGTTGTCTCTTATGTTGAGTGCTGCAAAAAAGCGCTCAGAAGCTCTTGAACACATTCTTTTAGCAGGCCCTCCAGGCTTGGGTAAGACAACGCTTGCTAATATTATTTCAAATGAGGTTGGCTCTGAGCTTCACTTAACATCTGGACCTCAAATCGAGAAAGCTGGTGATTTAGCTGGTATCTTAACCAGTATTCAAGAAGGAGATGTCTTGTTTATTGATGAAATCCACCGCCTACACTCTTCCATTGAAGAATACTTGTACCCTGCGATGGAGGACTTCCGAATTGATATCATACTCGACTCAGGCCCCTCGGCTCGATCCGTACAGATAGACCTCCCTAAATTCACCTTAATCGCCGCGACCACTCGCCCTGGGATGTTAACGGCACCGCTTCGATCCCGATTTGGTCTCATCAATAGACTGGATTATTATGATATAGAAACCCTCGCTAATATCATCATACGCTCAGCAGCGCTCTTAAAAGTTAAGATTGATACTCAAGGGGCTGAAATCATAGCAAAACGCTCAAGAGGCACGCCTCGAGTGGCTAATAACTTACTCCGCTGGGTTCGTGATTACGCCCAAGTTAAAAACGATAATACAATCGATGCTGAGACAGCCAATGCGGCACTCCTCATGATTGAAATCGATGATGACGGACTGGATGAATTGGATCTAAAAATCCTAGAGGCCGTCATTGTTAAATTCCACGGAGGCCCTGTAGGCTTAAGTTCTATTGCCATTTCTGTTGGTGAAGATACCAGTACGATTGAAGAAGTTCATGAACCTTATTTAATTATGAAAGGGTTTTTAAAACGAACCTCTAGAGGTCGTGTGGCACTGCCCATTGCTTATGAGAAAATAGGAGCCCCCTCTCCTCCTCCTGCTCAAAAAGAATTACTCTAAGTTCTCAAACTTTCAAAGAAAGCTATCAAGATTGATATGAATTTAAGGCATTTCGTATCCCCTTAGCCTTCTGCTGTGTTTCTAAATACTCAGCCCCTGGATCTGAGTCCGCGACAATACCCGCACCAGTTGAGTAACTGATTGTTCCTTCTTTGATATAAAGGGAACGGATAAGGAGATTAAATTGACTCACCCCATTATAACCAAAGAAACCCATACTCCCTGTATAAGAGCCTCTAGGAACAGGCTCCAGTTCTTCAATAAGATTTACCGCAGATCGCTTTGGAGCACCCGTTATACTGCCTCCAGGGAGACAACTCAGAACGGCCTCTAATTGAGAGCCCTCAAGCTCACCTCTGATTTCTGAAACCAAGTGATGAACATGCTGATAGCTTTCAACCTTTAGTAGTTCTGATACTCTTACAGAGCCTACCTTACAAACCTCACCCAAATCGTTACGCAACAAATCAGTAATCATGATCAACTCTGATCGCTCTTTCTCAGAAGTTGTCAACTCTTGTAGATACTCATCATCTCGAACAGAATCCGAGCTTCGAGGTCTCGTCCCTTTAATCGGCTTCGATACCACTTCATTTTGATTGAACTTCAAAAAGACCTCTGGAGAACTTGATAAAATCTGCTCCTCGCCCAAATTAAGATATGCACCCATGGGCGCGGGTGATTCTCTTCTTAAATTTTCATACAACTCATACCCAGAGCCTTCACTCACAGCTGCACGGTATTGAATCGATAGATTTGCCTGATAAATAAGCCCTTGGGCAATCGCCTCTTTTAAAGATTCAACGGAAGCCTCGTACCCTTCTTTGTCAAACGATGAAGTGAAGTCCGATTGAATTTCAACCGAGGGACGGGAATGCCTAATACCCTCAAACCACGAATGCGTATCACCCACCTCAACCCATCTTTTTTGATGGTGGAGGTAAATAAGTAAATCATCATAAAAACCAAAAATAGCATTAGCCTTATAATCAAACCATCCCATCGCTGCTCCTGAGGGATAAGCCGCCTCAGCATCCTTATTTACTGTATCTGTATTTAGTCGATAACGCTTATCTAGTTGAACCTGAAACGCCTCTTCCTCTCCCTTTTTAAAATGGACTATTTCTGACGGGTTACAACTGATGATGGAGATAGGCTCATCCTTCTGAATATCGGTAGCCCCACTTGAGTCAAAAAAAACAAAACCTTCATGGTTAGACAATAATTTAGCCACAACCTCAGGCTTCTCAGCCTGAAAATAATGCTTATAATTAGTGGGTTTTGAATCCATGACGGTGACGAATGGCTTTGCAGTTCTTCTTATAAACTATGAACCAAAAGCCCATCTAGGACTACAGCGAAATTTCGCGTATCCAATCTAAAGAACGCTCATTTCTGAGCTTACCCGCTTTTCTTTCCTTCGACTCATCTTGGCCTTGGTTGTATTCAATATGAATAGCTCCTAGAAGACGCTCGTTTCTAGGGATATTTAAATAATCAAACATCTCAGCATTTCTCAAAACACCACCACTCCCCCAATAAGAACCCATTCCTTGATCCGTCAGTAGTAGCAGTAAGTTTTGAACCATGGCAGAAGCCCCTGCAAGGTGCTCCTCATCCACGATTATTTGCTTATCAGAGCGCTGTGGGACGTCATAAAACTGAGGAACCCAATTCACAATCACTAAGGCATGACAACCCACCGCAAGCTGAGGTTCTTTCGTCTTAACGCCTAGCTCATCTTTTAAATAAGAAGCCATTTTCTGAGCCTCCTCTTGCCAT
>CALLBE010000217.1 GCA_938001985.1 uncultured Verrucomicrobiales bacterium
GCTAACCACCGGAGGTAAATTCCCCTTTCCTTTGGCCACTCCTCGTAGGACTAAATTCACCAGCGCAACATCGGGGTCGATTATTTCTGCTTTTTTCTGAGGTGGCGAGGCTTGATAAATAACCTCGCCCTTATTGTTTTCAATTTTAGAAATCAACGTGTATTCCCATTGCCTCGGCGATCCGTTAGCAATGCCAGCATAAGCTTTGGTCATTTGCTTAATCGAGACAGGTTCAGAACCCATAGCCATCTTTCTAAGTACCTTTTGACCCTCTGGAAACGGCACGCCAAAGTCCTTAGCCACTGCGGCAATAGACTCCAAATCAAGATCTAGAACCAAGCGAATCGAGGCTGATATCTTTGAAAAGCTTAAACTTTTTTCTGCAGTAATATCACCCTCATAATACGGGGTCAGTTCTTCTGCTCCAAACTCACCCACAATCCCGGTTCCTCCTAAAATACCCGCCAGCAAGTTATCTAAAGGCTCATCTAAAACCTTGTCCGATAGGTGTTTTCCACTCTTCAACGCCGCCATATAACTAAAGGGTAAAAACGCCGTCCACGCCGGTCTTTTCCCTGCCGTTAAAAAGTCATATTGAGAGTCCTTAAAATCTCGCCCCCCCACATAGGCTCTAATTTCACCTGTGGCGTGGTCCACGCTTAAAATAGCACCTTGCAGATATTCAGTCTTATGTAGATAAGAGCGATCATGATCTTTATACAAAGGATTATTATAGCCTTGCGAGGCCTCAATGGCCAACAAGTGCTGGTGTAGTGACTCCTCAGCCTGATTTTGTTTAGCCGAGTCTATCGTTGTAAATATTTTTAACCCACCTTGGCTAAGCGTCCCTTTTCCTATTAAAGACGCCACTTGCTTGGTAACGGCTGAATGTAAATAAGACGTGCCTCTCTGAATGGGGGCCGGTGAAGGAACCACCTCGCTTTTCACCGCTTCATTATATTGAGCTTCAGAAATAAACTTAAGCTTCAACATCCTATCCAGCACCAAGTTTCTCGCCTTCTTATTTCGCGAAATACTTGCCGTCGGGGCATTGTACAAAGGGTTCTTAATTAACCCCACGACACTTGCGCATTCACTAATCGTCAGCTCATTAGGCTCTTTCCCATAATAACCCAGCGATGCGGCACGAAGCCCGTAATACCCCTTACCAAAAGCAATCCGATTCAGATAGAGTTCCAAAATGTGGCGCTTTGCTTTGGCTTTCGAACCCAATGTTTTTGAAAAATGACGCTCGATTCGCTGAGCTAAATAAATCTCCACCAACTTTCGCTCCATCGCGGATTCATTGTTGGCCAAGGCCTCCTTCTTCAAATCATAAGCATTACGCGCCAGCTGCTGTGTAATGGTACTCCCGCCATGGTTAAAAGCGCCATTTTGTAAGTATTCTTTCAGCACTCGAGCCAGAGCTGTATAATCAACCCCACCATGAGAGTAATACCGAGTATCTTCACCCGCAATGAGCGCATTGATCAAAGACTCTGGGATTTGTTCGCTAGACAATAAACTACGGTTTTGAACAAAACTACGCCCAATCTCTTCGCCTTCTTTACTGTAAATAATACTGGGCAGCTCAACCTCATCGATTCGCTCCAGATCATACGAGTTGGCACGTTTTTCAAACTTACTTAAGTAAACCAAAACGGCAATACCGCCCACAATCAACAAAACAATACCAACACCCAGCAGCACCCAGAGGAACTTAATCCATTTTGAAGACTTACTAAACAGTGACGAGAGGAATTTCATGAATGATCAAATCAATTACACGGACCATATTGCCCGTTACGATCACGCCTTACGAGCCAAAAGTATAAATATAATGGTTTCATAAAACTTTATGAAAAATCATGAATAAGCTGTAGCGCCCCTTGCTCCTGCCACGCATATTTCAGTTCAACTTCTCTGCCAAAAATCGTGTTTATTTTTGCCTGAATCTTATGAGTGGAAAAATGCAACTTCTGCTTTCCAAACCAAGCTTCTGCTTTCTTTGAGTTTTGATGATAAGGCAGCCAATAGTTCACCAAAAACGCCTGAATTCTAGACCCACCCCACAATCGCTGGCGACCGCTTACCTTCTTTGATTGCAAGGAATAGTGTAAATCCCAGAATGGGTGACTCAAAGCCTCTAGCTCTCCAATGAGAGGCTTTGGGTCTTCCTCATTAAATGCTTTCATCAATGTGCTAATTTTAGACATCATCAGCCCCAGCGTTGCGACCCTTCTATGGTAATGATTGGAAGGCCTCATCCCATGTTTGCACCATTGAATCGTGAGAGACTCCTCAATTTCGTAAAAATGTCGAAAACTCCACCACTCTTCCCACAGGTTCTCTAAATACGACTTCGTATCTTCAGGAGCATTCTTATGAATATCAGGAGAGAGCAACCCTGCCGCTCCCAAAAAGACACTCTCCTCCATTGATAAAGCTTCCGCATGCCTCCTGCTATTAAGCACTCGGTGAAGCAACCATTTCATAGGGATTTGATTTTTAGAATAACCTAAAACATCAGCAAACGCCTCTAGCAAGAGAGCCTTCAGAGGCAGTGATTTAGCTTTCAACCACCATCGCTTCGACTTGCTTAACAGCCGCTGAGCGCAAGCCTCTTTTAATAAAACCTCAATATCGGCATCCGATATTTTCAAGAATGAACCCTGAGCCTGAGGCCTTGGAATCAAGGATTGAAAAACACCAGACTCAAAGTTCAATTCGATAGCGTAAGGGACCTCTTGATGACTCTCTGTGCGAAAAAATACGGTCTTTTCGGAACGTTTCGCCGACACATGCAGTTTCACCTGATTGAATGCTGGGTTGATGGCGTGCCCATGGCTCTCCCAGCTTGAAGGGTTCAAATCAATCTCAACATCCCCATGAACCACCACATCCCTGACTTTAAATTTCGTGCCTAAAAAATCAGGGCCAGCACTTTTATTCCAATAACCAAAATCAAGCACTTCCAGCCTGTCCCCTGCCCTAGTTTCAAAGACGTTGCCAAGCTCTCCACTGAACCAAAGTAATTGAAGCTCGAGTTCATTAGCAAACAAGGGCTTTTCCCCGTATGGTTTATCACAATCTCTCAGGCTGGTTGAATCCATCAGGCCCGGTATAGAACGCAAGGCCTCCCAATAGCCAGAATGCATGTGGGACGGCGTTTTCATACCAAGCAGTATGAGTTATTTTTTTAGAAAGTCAAAATATCTAACAAATTTAGACTGTGTTTCATCGATTGAATTTAAATCAATATCAGGATCCTCAACGAAACAAACCTCATTACTGCTCTTAAACTCATACACGCGGACCCAATAAGGGGAGCCGTCAGCTCTAGTCATCGCCTTCACATCCTTTTCCACCAGACCTTTTCTACGCTCTAATAAAAGGGCCAATAGGTAACAAGCTATGATAGATTCTTCACTGGAATCAACCTCAGCTAAGGAACGTCTAAACTCCGCTTCAATCGAGTTTTCAACCTCTTGCAATAAAGCGCCCTTCGCTTTCCTCTGATAAGTGGAATGCCAAAATGAAAAATGATTTAACTCTTCTTTATTTAAAGAATCCCAAGCTGACTCACTCCAATCTCGACGAGAATACGAACCACTCTCTGGGTTCAAAAACAACGCCGTCACAATAGGTTCATTATCTTCAAAAGCCTTATTAGTGGCGTAACAATGCTTAGAGCAAACCGACAGCCGCCATGTCTCTTTTTGCCATATCTCCTTTTGATTAGGCATGTCTTTTTTTGGTCAGAGAAGCCACCCACACGGTTAAGGGCAGTCCATGAATATTTTTAATCCATAAATAAAACGTCGTCAGCAGAAGAAGCGCATTGATTAGCCAAGCACTTAAAAAAGCACTCAAGCGTCCCGACTCTCCCAACGCCAATGTCAACGATTGCAAAATTTGAATCACAAATAAAATAAGTAAAGCTGACACAATCGCACTACTTGAGCTTCTTCGATCAAAATAACAAGCCAATGGAATCGCAATCAACACATAGGCCAATGGCAAAAATGAAGACGCCCAACGTTGATGGAAATGAGTTTTATAAACGGCTTTTTCTTTAGAAGCCCCCGCCTGGTTAATGCTTAACCATTTCCATAAATGAGTCACGCCCATGGCCTCTGGATCAAGCTTGGGTAAGATCAGTTGCCTTGGTGTCTCCTTCCACGGTTTGATTAGCAATGAATCATTGCTCACCGGAATATTCGCCGTTTTATCGACTTTAAAATGCGAGACATTTAGCAACTCCCAGCCCTTCTCTCCCAGCCAAATCGCCTCCTTCGCATTCCAGCGATAGACAGGCTCTTGGTTCTCATCATATTCAATAATACTTACATTCGCATAGCGGTTTGAATCCGAAGTTGAATCATTCGATAAAAACCACAGACGATTATGTTCGGCGTTAAAACTTTGAATCCATTGAGGGCCTTTACTTTTTTGATTTTCTGCATTTTTTTGACTTTGCCTCTCTAAAAACAATTCACCTTGAGCCTCCGCAATGGGCGCCCAATGGAAGTTCACAATAAACATTCCCACAGATAGTAAAATCGCATGGAAGATAGGCACTTTAGCCACCGCTAACAAACTCCTACCCGACTGCACTAAAGCAATAATTTCCCGATGCTTAGACAGTTCTGAAAACATAACAATCGCAGCAATCAAGACACAGTACGGCAACAGTTCAGCAAAAACCGCCGGACTCGTGATTAAATAATATTCAAGAACTTGCGTTAGTTCGGGTGAGTCGCCAAAATCTTCCAAACGTCCCTGAACATCTAATAAAACCCAAAGCCCTCCAATCATGCCTGTGATCATGGCTAAAGATAATAAGAACTTCTTACCAACGTATCGATCTTGTTGCGGGCTGAGCGCCTGAATCCAAGCCGCAATAGCAGGTAAAAAGAATCCTAAATAAACAAGCGTGGGACGAAGGTTATCCAACTCCCCCACCCCTAGAACTTGAGTGTCCGCCTCAGCAGCAATAACGCTCACTTCCTTAGACGCAACGAAATCACCCGCCAACCATCCAAGGATCAGCAATATGATTGGAACAGCGAATTTAGAGGCGATTAACATCATAGGCATCACAATGAGGGAAAGACAGAGAGGAACTCTCTCTCAATCACTCGACAGGGTTCGGGTATTGATAAACCTTCCCCTCGTAATTTTGAATCTCAACAGTTTCATCTAAGCGGCGCAAATACTCTGGATTCAACGGCGTCTTGCCACCACCACCCGGAGCATCGATAACGAACTGAGGAATCGCATATCCAGTTGTAAAGCCTCGCAGTGATTTAATAATATCCAACCCTTTTTCCACAGGGGTTCTGAAATGCTGTGACCCCTTAATCAGATCGCATTGATATAAGTAATAAGGGCGAACTCTAGCCATTAAGAGTTTATGAACCAAAGCCTTTTGGACTTCTGGATCATCATTCACTCCCTTTAATAAAACACTTTGATTCCCCAGAGGAATCCCAGCATCTGCTAATTTTGAAAGCCCAGTACGCACCTCCTCAGTCAACTCCTTCGGATGGTTCACATGAACGGAGATAAAGAGCGGGTGATGCTTTTTAAGCATTTCACATAATTCAGGGGTGACTCTTTGTGGTAAAAAGATAGGAATACGACTCCCTATACGTACAAATTGAATATGAGGAATCGCCCTCAAGCGCGTGAGTATTTTATCTAACTTATTGTCAGAAAGCAGTAACGGATCACCTCCGCTCAACAGTACATCTCTGACTTCGGTGTGTTTTTCTAAGTAAGAAAACGCCTGCTCCCATTGAGTCTCAAGCTTTTGATCAGAAACACCAGACACCACTCGGCTTCTGGTGCAATAACGGCAATACGACGCACAACGGTCTGTCGTCAAAAATAAAACACGATCAGGATAACGATGCACCAACCCCGGAACCGGCATATGTGAATCCTCTCCACAAGGATCGCTCATCTCTAAGGGATCATCCCAGCTTTCTTGAATGCGAGGAACCACCTGCTTCCGAATTGGACAATTAGGATCATCCTTATCAATAATGGAAAAGAATTGAGGGGAAATCCCCATCGCTAGCTTATTCCCTGTCATTAAAACCCCAGCATGCTCATCTGAGGTCAGTGTCATTTTTGACTCTAAATCAGCAAGCGAGTTGATACGATTCCTAAACTGCCAAGCGTAACTATTCCATTGCTCATCACTAACCTCAGGCCAATCCGAACGATCGGCTGGGTGCCATTTGATTAAACTATCGTAGTATGTAGTCGTTTCAGACATTTAAAAGAGACATTTAAGAAATCAATGATTCTAGGCGTAGATCTCCGTACCCGTTGAGTTCGCTAGCTCTCTGAATTTGGTTACTAATAGTTGTGAAAGCGGCCCTGGTTTCCCATCTGCGATTTCGCGAGAATCCAATCCTACGACAGGAATAACTTCCGCAGCCGTTCCTGTAAGGAAACACTCATCGGCTACAAAAACATCATATCGTCCCATGGTTTTTTCTCTAATCTCTATGCCTTCTTGCTCACACAAATCGAAAATAACTTTACGAGTGATTCCATCAAGAGCTCCGTCAGAAATAGGTGGCGTGTAAACAACCCCGTCTTTAACAATAAACAAGTTATCGCCTGTACATTCAGCTACATAACCTTGCTCGTTCAACATGATTCCCTCAAGTGCGCCCGCTTGAATACACTCGATTTTAGCCATCACATTACTCAAATAGTTCAATGACTTAACTTGAGGTGAAAGCGATGCTGGCGTCGGTCTACGTGTCGCACAAGTGATGAGTTTCAACCCATTCTCATAGTGCTCATCTGGATAAAGCTTGATCGCTGAAGAAATAATAAAAATCGAAGGCTTTTCACATAAATAAGGATTCAGCCCCAAGCCACCAACACCACGAGTCACAACCAAACGAATATAACCATCCTTAAGGTCATTGGCGCGAATAGTATCCAACACCGCTTGAGACAACTCTTCTTCTGAGATTTTCAAATCCAAGACAATCGCCTTAGCGGAAAGATACAAACGCTTCATGTGCTCCTCAAAGCGGAATACTCGTCCATTATAAAAACGAATCCCTTCAAAAACACCATCTCCGTATAAAACGCCATGATCATATACTGATATTTTTGCATCAGCCTCATCTACCAAAACGCCGTCTAGCCAAATTTTAAGTCCCATACTTCAATTCTTTACCTCAAAACAAAAACAATATCGCCTACAACAACAAGCTAGAAACGAATAAAAGCACTCAATAAATTAAATACAGGCTCAAAACTCTTTTTAAATTAAGAATTCACCCCATAAAAACAGAATCTAGACAGAACCAAGTAAACGCAGCTACGAAGGCTGGACTTCTTTCGCCTCACAAACATTGCGCCAGCCCTTAAAGCTCCACTGATTGGGGAAGCCCTGACACTGCAGTGGCTTCACCTCATTGATCATACAGACGTTATCACGACTCAATAGAATGCACTCGTGGTTTGCCTTCTCGATGAGAGAAAGCCCTTTTCTATTCTGTCTCAATCGAGTGTATTTTTCTATAAATTCAATCTCAGACAAGCCCAAGTACTCAGCAATGGGCGCGACTTCGTTCTCCTCGATTTTAACATCTCCAGGCCACTTACAACACGCCCCACAACGTTGACATTCGTAATAGGGTTTGCGGGAGGGTTTGCGGGCCATAAATTACTGGACTAAAAACTTGGTCCCAATCGCTTCGGGATCAGCCGTTAAGAACTCCAAAATACGGTGAGGCTGATCGCCATTAATCAGGTATGTCTCAATATTATTCTCAACCGCCTCTTGAATGGCTCTCAATTTAAACTCCATGCCCCCTGTTGAAAACAGCCCTGATTTACCATTGGCATAATCCATCACAACCGACATGTCTGGAACCTCGGATAACACTTCATCAGAGTCAGGTGGATGAAGGCCGTCAACACTGCTCAATAAGAACATTTTTTCAGCACCAATCAGCTTCGCAACCTTAACCGCCAATTGATCATTATCTGTGAACTTTAAAGCCTCCAAAGCCACCGCATCATTCTCATTAATAATAGGAATAATTGAAGATTCAGAGATCAAACGATCAAAGAGACTCTTCACCAACTCAGACTCTGCTGGTGTGGCCAGATTTGGCTCAGAAAGCAACACTTGAGCCACTTTAATCTCAAAGTTTTCAAATAAATTCTGATACGCGTGCATCAACTGACCTTGCCCAACCGCCGCACAGGCTTGTTTCGTGGCTAAATCTTCAGGATAGGCCTCAAGACTTAAGGTTTCAGCACCGGCAGCAACAGCCCCACTACTGACAATAACACACTCAAAGCCTTGAGATTGAAGTTCTGCCACAGTCGCCACTAAATACAATAAATTAGCTCGGTTCAAATAACCTTCAGGTTTCGTAAGAACCCCTTTCGTAAGAACCCCGGTTCCTACTTTAATAACAATACGGTTTTTTAACATAAACTAATTAATAAAATATATACACGACCTCAGCTCAACCAGCTAGACACTAGCTAATTGCATGGCTTTAGCCAGCGCTGGGAAAATCTGTTTCTTTCTTGAGCAAACACCTGGAGCATTAAACAAAGTCTCATCCACTCGATCAAACTCTAGGTTTCCGAAGATAGAAGCATCGCCTGCGGCAATAATCTTAGAGCTTTGGGTTGTAATGTCAGTCACCGCGATCAGTCCAACAACGTAACCTTTATCGGCGCAAAGCTTTTTCAACCCAGCTTCTATCTCTCCTCTTTTTTCATCAAAGCAACCGAACCCCACCTCTTCAACTTGAGCAATGGTGATCGTTTTTCCACCTTCTGAGAATTCTTTACGATCAGATTCCAACATACCATCGATGCACCCCTTGGCTAACAAAGAACCAGCGGCAAAGAAATTTGCCGTGTACTCTTCCGCATCAACACCAGCAATTTCACTTAACCATGGTAAGATCTCACGGTCAAAATCAGTAGTGGTTGGTGAAGTCAAACAAAGCGTGTCAGAGATCAATCCTGAGATTAAGCAAATCGCAACCGCCTTAGAAGGTTTAGCGCCCGCTTTTTTAAAGTTATCAGCAACCAAAGAACACGTCGAACCCACAGGTTCATTGCGGAAATAAATAGGCTGAGCCGTTCTCACATCGCCAGAAAGGCGGTGATGATCCAGCACTCCAACAATATCAGCTTCTTCAATCCCTGCAATCGCTTGCTTGAATTCATTATGATCCACCAAAATCACTGCATCACCAGGAAGCACTTCAGTCTTCAACTCAGGCGCCTCAAAACCAGCTTGTTCCAGAGCCCACGCACAGCGCTCAGGAATTTCACCACAACGAATCGGAGTCGACTCAACACCACACACATCCTTAAGATACGCCGCATGTCCTATCGCCGAGCAAATGGCATCCGCATCTGGCTTTAAGTGACCAATGATAAAAGGCTTCGTTGTTGATTGGTTATCAGACATATTAAAATATTAGAGAATGAAGGGAGCCAATAGTAATTAGAGTTGATAAACGATCAACTCTTTTTTGCCTCAGTTGATAAAAGTTAGTGATCTATCATCTCAGGCGATCCTGATTCACCAACCCTTGTAGAATTACTTCGCTATCAAATTCGGAAGCCACAATGAAATCGCAGGAATATACGTAATCAAGAGCAATCCAACAATCATCGCGATATAAAACGGCAACATGGCCTTCGAGACGCTTAGAATATCCCCCTTACCCACACTGCAGCCAACAAACAAGCAAGTCCCCACCGGAGGCGTGCACAGACCGATGCAAAGGTTAGCAATCAAGATGATACCAAAATGAATAGGGTCCAAACCCAAATGACTAGCCGTCGGCGCCAAAATCGGAGTGAAGATCAAAATAGCGGGCGTGATATCCATGAAGACACCCACAACCAACAACAACACATTGATGGTTAATAAAATAACAATAGGATTATCACTCATTCCCAGCAAAACCTCACTGAACTGCTGCGGTATCTGCTCTTCTGTTAAAAAACGGCTCATCGCCTTACTGGCTGCCACTAGAATTAAAATCACCGAGGTGATCTTACTGGCCCTAAAAAAGATCGCTTTAGTTTCTTTCCAATCAACTTCTCGATAAACCCAAACCGCCAAGATATAAGACCAAACCACGGCTACAGCCGAAGCCTCCGTTGGGGTGAACTGACCCGACATAATTCCGCCGAGGACAATCACCACTAGAGCCAAACTCGGCAATGCTTTTAAGAAACTCAACCACAGAGGATCCGTCGCCTTCTCAGCAATCGTCTGTTGAATCACCTGTTTATTTTTTAAACTCAAAAAATAACACAAGGTCATGATCATCACACCAATCAAGACCCCTGGGCCAATACCGGCGATAAATAGCTTATCAATCGAGACCCCTCCCATCGTCACCGCAAAAATAATCATCACATTACTCGGTGGAATTAATAAGCCCGTCGTCGCGGAACAAGTCGTCAACGCAATATTAAAGTCTTTAGGATAACCCTTCTCCTTCATCTCAGGAATCAACGTGCCGCCAATCGAGGAAACCGCGGCAGTTGCTGAACCGGAAATCGCACCGAACAGCATACACGTAATGGTATTCACCCAGCCCAAGCCTCCCGGAAATCTTCCAACCAATCCTGAAGCAAAGTTAATCAAGCGCTTAGCCTGACCTCCCGCCCCCAAAAACTCACCCGCTAAAACAAAAAATGGGATCGCTAACAACGTAAAACTATCAGGCCCTGAGGCCATATCCGAAACCACCGAGATCAAAACTTGATCATAACCTGCTGCGTAAGAAGCAATCACCGTCACCGCCATCAACACAAAGGCAATGGGAATATTAATACTGAGCAGTGCCACAAACAGCACCAACATAATCACAATCGAAATCATAAATCTCCCTTTCCTCTCTTTTTAATCGTTAAAATCGAGTCCCCTAGCGACTCAATAAGGTAGGCTAATAAAAACAAACCACTCACTGGCAACGACAGGTATTGAAAAGCCTTGGGAATCCCTAAGGTAGACATCATCTGCATAAACTGAAGACGGTCTAAAAACACAGACACCCCTCCCACCAGAAAAATAAAAATCACGATCAAGCTCATTAACCCATGAATAGCCAAAGAAGCCCAAGGACGAACCGACTCGTGCATTGAGTTCACCAATAAGTCAATGCCCAAATGAGCCTTCTCTCGATAAGCAACCGCGGCCCCAGTAAACACTAACCAAACCAGCAAAAAAGTAGCCAACTCTTCTGTCCATCGAACGGGATAGCCAATCGCCCGACTTGAAATGCCAAGCAACACGTCCAACACCAGCACGATAAAAAGGAAGATACACATCCCCGAAAGCAACTGATGTAAGTTTTTATTAATAAGTTTCATGGCTCAGCTTTTTTTAAAAAATCAATCACTTCACCGCTTGAATTCGATTATAGAACTCCAGCAACTCCCCCTGAGCGTACTTTTCGATAACAGGCTTAACCGCGAGCTTAAAGGGAGCTTGATCCACCTCAATCACCTCCACTCCCTCTTTTTTAATCTGCGCCAGTGATTTCTCCTCCGAGACCTTCCACAGCTCACGCTGATAGGAAGTAGCCTTCAACATAGACGCCTCCAACCACGCCTTCTCTTGGTCTGATAATTTATTCCAAGTTTTTTGGCTCATGATCACCAAATCTGGAATGCGTGTGTGCGCATCCAGAGACAAATATTTAGCCACCTCATGATGCCTCGCTGAGAGAACACTGGAGGGATTATTTTCAGCCCCATCAACCACTCCTTGTTTTAACGCCGTGTAGAGTTCTCCGAAAGGGATAGGCGTTGGCGAACCACCCAAAGCACTCACCAAGTCCATGGCCACAGGATCTCTCATCACTCGAAATTTACGACCTTGTAGGTCTTTTGGGGAATGAATAGGCACATTGGAATAAAAGTTACGGCTCCCTGAGTCAAAATACCCCAAGCCATGAATCCCGCTGGCTCCGCCGCCATCTCGAACCGAGAGTTTACTCAACAACTCTTGACCAATTTCGCCCTCCAACACCTGCCAGTAGTGACCAGAATCTCGGAATAAATAAGGCAAACTAAAGAGCTTCATCAGACCAACAAAATTCCCCAAAGGACCAGTGCTGGTTTTCGTGAAATCTAGCGTACCTGATTGAACTTGTTCAATACACTTGGTCTCATCTCCCAATTGACTCGCTGGATAGACCTCAAGTTTCAACTGATTCCCTGAGACATTGGACAACTCTTCAGAGAAATATAACAATGATTGATGAAGCGGATGCTTCACGGACAAGTTGTGCCCCAACCTTAACACTCGTCCCTGATCAGCGACCTCTGCATCATCTTGATTGTAGAGGATCACCGTAAACAGCAAGGAAGTGGCAATCACACCCAGCACTCCCCCTAAAATAAAAAAAGAATTCCCTTTAGACATAAACGTTAAACCTGAAGTAATAACAATGATAAGATCACATCAAGACTTAAATCCGCTGATTTATAACTCCCCCTCTCAACATTGATCCCCCAGCGTTTCACTCGGCTTAAAAAAACTCTAAAGCTTTTAGTTGTACTTTCTATCTATCCGTTCTAGTATCTATTCACTCATCCGTTCTCGTTTACTAAACAACATTATATGAATCCAGATAGAGCTACGCTCAACTTCATCAACAGTTTTCCAGAAGAATCACGCAATCTAGGAGACGCCATGCAGAAAGATGGCGCTGTCACACAGATTTTTGGTAATCACTTATTTATTCAAGGTCGTGTTGAAGCCGATACAGGGATATTCAGAACCAGCTTAAGATTACAAGGCAACCGTTGGTATGGATCATGTAATGCCGAGGACCCCATTGTTGCGGGTGGCTGCTTGCATGCGACGATGATTGAGAGAATGCACCGCGGGGAAAACCTCCCGGAGTCGCCCAACGAAATGGATGAAGCGCCTCTCTTGGACATCATCGAGGAGAAGCTAGATCGAGAACTCACGGATAAAGAAGCTGACTTTGTTACCAAACTGGAAAAACGCTACCGTCGCTTTGTCATCGAAGGCGAAATCCACGACCACGACCTCGTCCGACTCAACCCTCGTTGGGAAGTCAGCTCTTACGACCCTCTCGAACTATGGCCAGTTCCTCCAGCAGACATCATTGAATTCTGGAACTACTTAGCTTACGTATTTTACAACAAAAAACTCAGCTACCCTGAGTTCTTAAGCTGCATCACCGATCTCGGAGGTGTTCAGAAAAAAATTCACGAATGGGAGAAGAAACGTGAAGTGGCTAACTGGTTCAATCGAATCGAAAGCGTCAACGAAGCGCCAGCTAGAGATAAGGTAAAACGCGCGTCATGCCGCATCATGTCCACCATCAACGAAGCGAGCTTGGAAATCAAATTCGATGGAGAGAATGCTGAGTGGACTAAAGTTACGGAAAAACAAGAGCTTGAGAAACTAAAGACTCAGTATAAAACCTCATCGCTACTCTTTGATGCTCCTTCTGAAATCATCTTCCAGAGCTTCCTCAACTTCCACGAACAAGAAGGCACGCTTAAGATTGATCTAGACGAATTCGAGGCTTGTGAGCTGATGAATCAACTGTTTTCACAACCAGCGCTTAAGTACCACGTCGTCAACTTAGATGAAAATCACTATAAAGTCATTGAAGACGCACTCACGTGGAGCTGTGAAGACAACGACCTAGATGACAGTGTTTTCACCCTTCAGTTAAAAACAGCCGCAGGCGAGAACGTATCCCACTCAGTTCGTCTGCTCCCTGGTTGTAAAGAGCTTTACCAATCGGATGAAACCGTCTTCCCTGGCCCACCAAAATGGATTGAATCCACCGAGGTGATGCCAACTTATGCTATCCCTAAACAAGTCATCGACAGTTTAGAAGGTGTTGAATATTTAAGAAAAATTGGAGCGACGGTACCCGC
>CALLBE010000218.1 GCA_938001985.1 uncultured Verrucomicrobiales bacterium
AGGGCACCGTTTTTTTTAATTTCAGTGAGGGCTAAGTCTAAAATTCTTTTTTGAGCGCCTTTGATGAACTGAGCCTTTTTTTCTAAAAAAACCAAGTTGCTTTCGTTACTGTCTGACAGACCTAGATAGAGAGAGTTTTTATTACTTGGGGTGGTAATTAGATGAAGCGCTTTATCAAAAAAGAGAAAAAAACCAAGTGCGTTGAGTATTGTAAGGATTAAAATCCAGTCTCCTCCGTCTATGAGTAAACGATCCACGAGGCTCAAAGTAATTTGAAGTTTAGAGGGGAGCAATGATTTTTTATAAATCTGTGAATTTTGTATTGATAGATAAGGTGAAAATGCACAGGCTCAGGCCATGAAGCTTTGTAATGCCATTATTATTTCAACTCTCATGGTGCTTGGAGTGTTGAATGCCCAAGCGTTTAAAGATCTCTCTAAGGTAGATCAGAATAGATTCAGTGAGTTGATTGGTGAAGGTCGAAACGCATTACAAAAACAGTTGTATTTTGAAGCTATTACTTCTTTTGAAGAAGCGAAAGATTTGGCACCAGAAGAGGGGGCTGCTTATACCTTGCTAACATCTGCTTATGTTGATTTACGCTTTTTTTCAAAGGCAGCTGAGTCAATTGAAGCTTTAATTAAGCTAAAGGGAGGAAGTTATGATTTGCTTTATAATTTAGGTGAAATTCTTTTTGTTGGTGGCCGATATAAGGAGGCACTAGAACAATTTGAAAAGGCATTAAAGATCGCACCGAAGCCTGTTTACTATGCTGACAAACGTCTGGCTAATTTAATTAAATTTAAGAAGTTGATCTGTCTTGAAAAGTTGGGAAGAACAAAAGAAGTTGAGGCTTATGTCTCTAGCGTCAATGAGCTGGAAGATTCTCCTGTTTATCTCATGGTACAATTTCTAAAGGCGCTAAAAGATGAAAGGGATCCGAAAAAATCAACGGATATTTTCGTGAAGGCGAGTCGTTTATACGGACAAGAAATAAGTTTATATCAAGATGCCCTAAATGAATCTGGATATGATAAACTCCAGTGGGAAATCGCAATAGAGGACAATAATAAATTAATTAAATCTTTATAGAATCATGTTAGAAGAAATTAAAAAGCATAATATCACCTTTGGTATCGCCTTCGTTTTGATGGTGATTGGTCTTCTGTATTGGGGACAAGACCAAGGGACAGGCAGTGGAAACCCAAAAGCAGTGACCGTTAACGGGAAGACTTATTCATATAAAGAAGCGTACGCTATTACTGATAAATATAATAATATAGCAAGAGATCTTCAGCTTATTTCATACAGTCAATTCTTAGGGAATCTTTACAATTCATCAGATGATGTTTCCGTTGACTTGGTGACGAAGTACCAGGTTTTTAATGAACAAGTTGAAAAGTTTGGTTTGCAAGTTACAGACGAAGACGTAGCAACTCATCTGCGTGAGAATATTCAGTTTTTCCAAAAAGATAATAAATTCTCTCAAGAAGCCTATAACAACTACGTGAAACGCAATGAACGCAGAGGTTATACAGAAGCTAATATTCTAGAGGTTGTTAAAAAAGATCTACAGGTTTCTGTTTTAGGCAATTTATTTGTTGAGGGATGGCTTCCTTATGAGGCTTCCATTAAGTCCTTGGTGTATTCATACTCTCAGTCACTTGGGCTAGAGGTTGCTACGATTGCGACGAAAGATATTCAAGAAAAGGAATTAACAGAAGATGAGCTCAAGCAATATTGGGAGGCGAATCAAAACCAATTCTTAAGCGAAGAGAAGCGAACGTTTGAATACGCTTACATTAAAGGGACTCAATCCCCATTATCTCCAACCAAGCCAGAAGAGGTGAAGGCAGGAGCCGAGGGTTATGAAACTTACCAAAAAGCATTAAAAGCGTATGAAGAGGCTCAGTTGGCGTATGAAGCCTTGGTTGAGTCTAATAAGAATCAGAAAACAGCCATGACGTCGCAAATCAATAACTTCATTGATGATCTCATTCTTGAAAAGAAGGGTGCTGATTTCTCAGCTACGGCAAAGCAATATAACTTACCGGTCAGTAGCGTTGAGAAAATCACGTTTTCAGAATTCCCGCAGGCGTTAAGACCGTTGCGTACGAAGTCAAGACAGCCAGAGTCATTTTACGATTTAATTTTTGGGATGAAGTGGTCTGATAACGAAGAGTTCAGAGTCAGTCATGTGTACCCTGTTGCTTCAGGTGGTTTCTTTGTCTTTAAGCTTAACGAAATTATTAAACCTGAGCCTTTGAGTTATGAATTGGCTAGGCCGCAGGTTGAAGTGGCATTGAAGTCTCTCCGCAAGAAAACAGCATTGGATGATTTTTCAGCGAAAAGCTTAGCCGACGTTAAGCAGTTAATCAAAGACGGTAAGTCCTTTAAAGAAGCTTGCCAGCAGTTGAAGCTAACGACTCAGACGCTTCCTGTATTCGATATGCGTAATCCAAATGCGGTGACTGCGGAAATGAGAGAGTTATTCGAAGTGGCCCGCACTTTAAATGTAGGCGACTTAACCGAAGTAATCACTTCGGGAGAGGATAGAGTCTTCGCCAGTGTTTCACAAAAATCATTAACGCTGGACGAGCAAATGAACGACCAAATTAAGAGCATTATGGAAATGGACCGATCAAAAGGGTATCGCGTTCTTTCAGCTTGGTTTTCTGATTTGGTGAGCAAGGCTGAAGTTTCTAAACATCTTAAAAATCTATAAAATAGAGTGCTCTCAGATCGAGACGAAATATTTGATGAAGCCAATGGCGCCTTAGCGATTGGTGATTTAGAGGCTGCTATTCCCCTGTATCGTCAGACGGTTGAGTTGGATGACTCTTTCTTTGACGGCTGGCATGCCCTTGGGATGGCATTGATGAAAACAGGTGAGCTCGCTGAAGCCATTGGTTGTGCTCTCAAGGCAACTACACTTGAGCCTAATGACTTGCTGGCATGGACCGCCTTGTCTCAAATGTATGTTCAAAATGGCCAGATAGCAGAGGCTGAAGCCGCGAAAAGTAATGCCGCCGTTTTAGGTTTGGGCGGAAAAATAGTTAAATAAATTACATGAGTCAGACTCCATCTTATTATATCACCACGGCGATTGATTATACCAATGGCAAGCCACACATAGGTCATGCTTATGAAAAGGTTTTGGCCGATGTCTTAGCTAGGTATCACCGCTTAAAAGGTGAAAACGTTTATTTCTTAACAGGGGTTGATCAGCATGGTCAAAAGGTTCAACAAACGGCTGAAAAAGAAGGTGTTGAGCCAAAGGCGTATGTTGATGAAATGACCAAAGGATTTGTGTCACTATGGGAGAAGCTTGGCTTGTCACATGATGCGTTTGCTGAGACAACAGACCCTTTGCACGTCGCATGTGTTCAGAAGATTTTATTAAATCTAAAGGAAAAAGGCGCGCTTTATAAAAAGGCGTATAAAGGCTTTTACTCCGTTCGTCAGGAGCAGTTCTTGACGGAAAAAGAGCGAGGTGAAGATGGCGAATTCGGCTCTGAGTGGGGTGAAGTGGTTGAGCTTGAGGAGGAGAACTGGTACTTTAGGTTAAGTGATCATGCTGACTGGCTTCGTGAATTTGTGACCACCAGTGATTTTATTTTTCCAGAATTTAGAAAGACTGAGGTTTTAAATGCTATTGAGAAGGCTGCTGATACGGATTTATGTATTTCACGCCCTAAGAACAGGCTCCATTGGGGTATCGAATTACCTTTTGATAAGGAGTACGTCACCTACGTTTGGTTTGATGCCTTGATTAACTATATTTCTTTTGCTGGGTACGAAAAAGAGGCGGGTTCTGACCTTCCTAACTTTAATGATTTGTGGCCAGCAAATGCTCATGTGATTGGCAAAGATATCATGGTGCCTTCGCATTCGATTTATTGGCCTGCCATGTTGCATGCCATGGGCTTCTCGAACGAGGAAATGCCACAGCTGATTGTTCACGGATGGTGGAACTTGAAAGCCAGCGATGGTAAAAGCGAGAAGATATCAAAGTCTCTAGGCAATGTGGTTGATCCAGTGGAGCTGATTGAGCAATTTGGAGTCGAGGCGACGCGTTATTATTTGGTTCGTGATATCGTCACCGGAAGAGACTCAGATTTTGATCCTGAGCGTTTTGTTGATTTATATAATAAAGAATTACCTAAAACGTTAGGTAACTTACTCAACCGTTCTCTAGGGATGTTGAGGAAGAACTTTACAGAAGGGATTCCAGTTCTCTCGCATGATGATGAAGAAAGTTCAGCTTTACGTTCTTTAGCGACTGAGCTTATTGCTAAGTATCGCGATGCGATGGACAAGAATGATGTTCCTACGGCATTGAAAGAGATTTATAGCTTCTTGAGTCAATGCAATGCCTATGCGGATAAAAAAGAGCCGTGGGTCTTGGCTAAAGATGAGACCAAACGAGATCAGCTGGCTACGGTATTATGCCATTTAGTGGAGCCAGTTGCCCTAGTGAGTGTCTTGTTGAGTCCGGTTGTTCCTACAGCTTGTAAGCGTATTCAAGAGCAACTCAAGGCGGAGTTCCTTGCGGATATTAATTTAGATGACCTGCGCTGGGGGCTTTTAGAAAGTGGCCACGAAGTAGGGAAGGCAAAACCTGTATTCCCTCAAATCGCGCTGGATTAATTTCCGAGACGAAGCTAGCGTTGATAGCTTCGTTTTAGCGTTTTTATTGAATTCGTTTTCATTAAATTTGAGGTGAAAAGCAAGAAGGGGGTCAGTTCTAGTTTGACCCCGTGAGTAAATCTTGCCTCTATTCAACACGTGAAACTCTCTCCCGATAAAGCGCTTGAACAATATTTTGGGTTATCGAACTTTAGGTCGGGTCAGCGAGAGATTGTAGATCAAATTTTAGAAGGACAAGACGGTCTGGTCGTTATGCCAACGGGAGGGGGGAAATCCCTTTGTTATCAGCTTCCTGCTTTATGTAAAGAGGGTCTCACTTTAGTCATTTCGCCTTTGATCGCTTTGATGAAGGACCAGGTGGATGCGCTGACTGAGAGGTCGATTCCAGCGGCTTATATCAATTCGACAGTGGCTATTGAGCAGCAGCGAGAGATTTTTAGTCAAATGCGACAGGGTGAGCTTAAATTACTCTATATTGCACCTGAAAGGTTCAAGCTGGAAAGCTTTCAGAACCAACTTGCGTCGCTAAATATCAGCTTGGTTGCCGTCGATGAGGCCCACTGTCTGAGCCAATGGGGGCATGATTTTAGACCTGATTATATGCGTCTAGGTACAGCGCTGGAGCTGATGAATTACCCTCAATGCGTAGCCTTCACCGCAACGGCGACGCCAACGGTGCGCAAAGATATTCTCAATGTTCTTAACTTAAGAAATCCGTTTGAAGTCATTCATGGATTTTCTCGAGAGAACTTAACCCTCAACGTTGAGATCACGGAAAAAAAAGCTCAAAAAATCAAACGTCTGGAGTCCATTATTCAAACCTATAAAAAGGGAATTGTCTATTGCTCCACTCGTAACCGTGTCGAAGAGGTTGCTGAGCTGCTCCATTCTTTTGATTGCAAGGTGGTGGCTTATCACGGGGGAATGAGTGATGTTGAAAGGAGCCGCATTCAAAACGAGTTTATTTCCAAAAGAGCGGACATTGTGGTCGCAACCAATGCCTTTGGCATGGGGATTGATCGTTCGGATGTTCGCTTTGTTGTGCACTGGGAGATTTCAGGCAGTATTGAAGCGTATTATCAAGAAGCAGGGCGAGCGGGGCGTGATGGCGAATCCTCCTGGTGTGAGCTCTTTTTTAACTACGCCGATACGAAGACACAGGACTTTTTTATCACTGGGAATAACCCACCTGCAAAGCTGATTAGGCAAACCTACCAGACCTTACTCAACCATGTGGACGAGAAGGGGGAGATTCATCTCTCCATGAAGGAGCTTTCTGAAGAAATTGGAGAAAAAAACTCCATGGCAGTGACCAGTGCCATCATCCAATTGATGAAATTAGGGGTCATTGATCGTTTTGATGTGCCAGGACAGCGAAAAAAAGGAACGCGCTTAAAAGGTCCGCAACAAAGGGCCAGTCAGCTCGTCATTGACGAACATAAGCTTTCAGAAAAAGAGTCGAGAGACCGTGATAAGCTCAAGTCTATGGTTGAGTTTTGTTACGCTCAATCGTGTCGAGAAGCTTGGATTTTGAACTACTTTGGCTCGACACCGGCTCCTTGTGGGCGATGTGATTATTGTCGAAATAATGAGAAGCAAGTGGCTCGCACACCAACTGCTGAAGAGCTGATTCTCATTCGTAAAACCTTGAGCGGTATTGCTCGAATGTCTTGGAAGCAAAAAGACGGTTGGAAGGCTCGTTTTGGTAAATCAAAAATAGCTAAAATGCTCAGCGGTAGCAGCGCAAAAGAGATTAAGGAAAGTAAGCTCGATGAGCTCACGACCTATGGCTTGTTGAAGCAAGAGGGCGTGAATTACGTCATGGCTCTTATCAATACACTCATTGTGGCTCAGCTTGTGAAGGTTGAGAGCGGTGAATATCCGACGATTACGCTTACGGAAAAAGGAGATGCCATCATGAGAGATGGTGATCAGGCTTCTGAGCTTTCCCTTAGCTTGCCTGATGAAGGGTTAAAGACAGTTAATGCCTCAAGCAGTATCACGCTCTCGGGTGGATTGGATTCTCACGAGTTTGATGAAAAGATATATGAAGAATTACGAGCGGTTCGCAAACGCCTTTCAAAAGAAGAGGGCTTGCCAGAGTTTATGATTCTATCCAACAAGGTGCTAGAAAGGCTTTGTATTCATCGCCCTCAAAACAATGCTGAAGCTGAAAAAATCCCTGGGATAGGCTCGGTGAAAGTAGCAAAATACTTCCCGAGTTTTCTTCCTCTTTTAAAAGACTAAAAAGAGGTAAGAGAGTCGCGAACGAGCTAGGCAAAGAAGCCAGCTCATTTTGTTCGCTTTGGGTTATCCTCTTCTTTTTCCGCCACTGTTGCCAGAGCGTTGAGAAGAGGGTTTTTTAGAGCCTTTGCCTTTGTAGCCACCGCCAGCGCCGCCACCTTGTTTTGGTCTAGGGCCTCTGGCTTGTCTAGCTGCGCGTTTTTTGTCTTCAGCTTTTTTAAGAACTTCAGAAGCTGTTGGAGCCCTCATGGTCCACTGCTTTGGCTCTAAACCTTCCAGATCTAATAGAGGAATTTTAGCTCCCGTGAGTTTTTCAATACCAGTGAAAAACGGGCGTTCGTCATTGCATACTAGAGAAACGGCAACCCCTTCTTTACCCGCACGTCCGGTTCGACCAATACGGTGAACATAATCAGCGGCCACGTTTGGTAGTTCGTAGTTGATCACATAAGGAAGGTCAGAAATATCAATTCCACGAGCGGCAATGTCGGTGGCTACGAGAACTCGAATGGTTTTGTCTTTGAATCCACCCAATGCCTTCTCACGTGCGCCTTGGCTCTTGTTGCCATGGATAGCGCTGGATCGAATGTCACTTTGCATCAGTGTTTTTGATAAACGGTCAGCTCCGTGTTTGGTTCGTGTGAAAATTAAAACCTGCTGTAAGTTGCCGTCTTGAATGAGTTTGATAACTGCGTTGGCTTTCTTCGCTTGATCACAACGGTAAGCTGTTTGCGTGATGGTGACCGCGGCGGTGTTTTCAGGTGAAATCTCAATGAATTTCGGCGATTTCAGGAAATCATTGGCGAGGGCTTTGATTTCTCTAGAGAAGGTCGCTGAGAATAATAAAGTCTGCCTCTTTTTCGGCAATACCTTCATGATTTTACGGATGTCATTAATGAAGCCCATGTCCAGCATGCGATCCGCTTCATCTAAAACAAGGGTTTCAATGTCGTTTAATTTACAAACCCCTTGATTCACTAAGTCTAATAAACGCCCAGGAGTCGCCACGACAATATCCACTCCTTGCTTGAGCTTCGCTATTTGCTTGTGAGCCTTAACGCCACCAAACATAACCATGCTTGAGAGTGAAGTCTGAGCCGAATAGGCTAGGATGTTTTCTTGAATTTGAGAAGCCAACTCTCGAGTTGGTGTAAGAATCAATCCTTTAATAAGAGGACGTTTGTTTGAAGGGCCCTTTTTCAAAAAAGACTCAATCATGGGAAGCGTGAATGCTGCGGTTTTGCCCGTGCCGGTTTGCGCGGCCGCCATGAGGTCTAAGCCTTTAAGTACCACAGGAATAGCCTGAGCTTGGATAGGTGATGGCTTGGTGTATCCTTTGTCGGATATAGCTTGCAGCAGTTGATCGGATAAACCGATGCCTGAAAAAGAGTTCATAATCGTATTAATAAGCTCTCCTTGAAATGAAAGCTCGCCCTCTAAAATAAAGAGAGGGAATAGACGCTTGGCTAGTTTGCCTAAAAAGCCAAGCTTTTTCGATACAAATGATAAGAACGATTGAGACGAGTCAACCTAGAGGATCAACTTAATTCAAACCTGTGTAGGCACACAGGCTTTAAGAGACTCTCTTTTTTATAAAAACCTTAGAAAGAAAAGGAAACGCCTGAAACCAGTAGAAGGTCGTGACGGTCAACGCCAGTTGCGACTTGGTTTTCATAACGGCTTTGTAGGCTGATTGAGAGGGCTAAGCCATCTGTGATTTTATTCTTAAGACCTACATTTGAGATCACTGAGAAATTGTCACCATCATCTAGTGGGGTGAAAAAGTTGAGGTCGTGTACCAAGCTGCTGTCTTCGGTAATCTTCAGTTCATATTCATGACCGTAAAAGAGTTGAACGTAATTGTCATGGTTGCTCGAAACGCTCTCCGCTCCATAACCCAAACCAATTTCGCTAGAAAACTGATGCTTCTTGCTGCTTAACCAATTCTTACCAAGTGATTGAACAAGGCTGGCTTTGTAAGAAATGTCAGCAACATCATCGTTACGATAATCTAGACGTGTTCTGGTGAAGTAAGTGTCTTTATTGATGGTGAATAAGGCATTGCCGAAAAACTGAGATAGCGTGGTGTCGTTGCTTTCGGTTCCGTGGTTAAAGGAGTTGAATGCTGAGAACTCTTTGTTATCCCATTTCTTTTCGGCCTTATGATTTAAGTTGATGAGGCTGGATTCGCTGTTTCCTTGGCTTACAACCAAGCCGAAATCAATGCTTTGTGACCACTCAGATGACATCACCATCCCTACGCTTAAAGAAATCAATAATTGCTTTTTCATCATATAAATTCGTTTAAAACTCAGCGTTATGCTGAGCTGAGTTACCATAAAAGTAAATCTAGTTAAAAACAACTAAATAGAAGCCTCGACTCCCTTTCCCTTAATTCAAGCCAATGAATTAGGAGAGGCGTAGTTATGCCCTGTAGTATAAAGATAAAGGACTAACGGTTATTCTTAAGCTTGTGGCGTAAGTAGGCTGGGATTTTTAAATCATCAATCCTAGGCGCAGGCTCATCTGCAGAACTTAGATCGAATACACCTTGATCAGGTAGTTCTTTCTTTTTCTTAGGAGCGGGCTTTGGTTGAGGTTTTTCAGCGAATTCTTCTTTTTTGAAAAGAGAGTCAGGGAAGGGAGCTGGACGGCCGCGCTGTTTTTCAAACTTTTGGCTCAGCTTAGACTTTAATTCTTCGATTTCAGCAATCAGAGAGTCGTTTTCCTCGACCTTAGGAGCAGGTTCTGCGGCTTCTATTGGTTTTGCTGCAGGTTGAATTACATCCTCGGTTACTTCTTCACGAGCTGGCTCTTCGACTGCTTTTTGGAATACCAATGGGTTCAAGGGCGCCGCTTCCGGAATTTCTGGAGTGGGCGTATTGAGTGTTTCCTCATGGCTTGAGTCTAAGGCCAAATCTTTATCTAAATCCTCACTGATATTGAGGGGCGTTTCTACCTCATCTTCTTCGAGTTCTTCAGCAATAGTTGCAGGAGCAATCACTTCTTCTGGGACTATTTCCGAAATAGTTTCAACCGGCTCTTCGAATGACTCCTCTAATTCTGGCTCTGCCTCTTGAGTGGCTACAGGCTCTGTAACCTCAGCAGGGCTTGCTTCTGTTTCTACAGGAGTTTCAATAGAGGCTAAATCTTCTAAAGGAAGTTCTGTGCCAAGTTCTGGTTCTTCTGACTCAGTCGCAGTTGGATTGACTGATTTTGCCTGTTTTTTGAGCTGAGCCATGACGGTGATTCCTACCGCATCGTAAGCTTGAGTATTGGTTGAGGTGCTGAAGTGAATCTCAGTCCCTAAAGGTAAGCTCTCTTTGACGCCTCGCATGGTGCTGTCAATTTCGGATAAGCTAATATCTTCACTCACACTCAAGTGGATCAATAGGCTATTAACCTCGTTCAAGCTAGAGTGAGATTGTGATAATAAGGAGTTCAGCGCTTGGTCCAATGCATTGCTGCAGCGGCCAACGCCTTTCGCTTCTCCGTAGCCAATCGAGCAGTGGTTTTTATTGCTTTGTAAAAACTGATTGAGCTGAATCACCTCAATAGAGAAAAACCCTTGATCAAAAATAATCTCAGAAATTGCCAATAAATTATTAGCAATTTGTTCATTACATCGAGGGAAGGTATTGCGGATATTCGTAGCCTCTCCTTGTTGAAGCTGTAAGGAGTGGTTTTCAAACGTAATCGCCGTATTGGCGACCTGTTCGACCAGTGCTTTCGTTGCAAAGGCCTGTTTCGTGCGTCGTTTTCCTTCAAACTCAAATGGGAGCGTTGTGATGGTGACGACAAATGCTCCTGTTTCTTGAGCTAAGTTTGTTACCACAGGAAGCACCCCAGAGCCGGTTCCTCCACCTAAACCTGCGGTGAGTATAATCAGCTTACGGTTTTGTAAAAGTGGCTCGATTTGATCTTTTGAATGCTCAGCAATCTCAGCGCCCAATTCTGGATCGCCACCACAACCAACGCCTAGGAT